>CANFIE010000217.1 GCA_947446625.1 Acetobacteraceae bacterium
GACGCCCAGGGTGGCCTGGGCCTGGTGAAGCTGCGCGAAGGCCGCTTCGGCGAAGCCCGGACGCTGCTGGAAACCGCCATCCGGCTGAACCCGGAAGGCCGCGCCCAATGGCAGCGTGCCCTGGACGGCGCCGCCTATGCCGGCGAACTGGCCGATGCCCGCCGCTCGTTGCAGGCCGGCAACCTGGATGCCGCCGAGCGCACCCTGCGCAGCGCCATCCAGCGCGAATCCGCCGACCGCGCCGATGCCGAAGCCCTGCTGGGTGACCTGGCCCTGCGCCGGGGCGACCTGCCGGGGGCCGAAACCCGCTTCCGCGCCGCCCTGGCCCGCCGACCCAACTTGGCCAGCGCCGCCTCGGGCCTGTACGAGGTGCTGCAACAGCAGGGCCGCTTCCCCGAGGCCGAGGAATTGCAGCGCCGCATGGGTGGCGCCATTGGCGGCGCCGGCCCGGCCGCCGACCCCGGCACCGCCCGCGCCTATGCCCTGCGGGCGGAGGCCCAGCGCGCCACCGACCCCGGCGTGGCCATGGCCACATTGCGGCAGGCGCTGGCCATCGACCCCAGCAATGTCTGGATCCGGCTTGACCTCGCCCGGCTGCTCAACCGCCAGGGCATGGCCGCCGAAGCCCGGCAGTTGGCCGAAGCCCCGGCGCAATCCGGCGCCAGCCCCGAGGCACTCTACGCCGCGGCGCTGTTCGCCGACGAAGACAACCGCCCGATGGACGCCGCCGGCTACATCAACCGCATCCCGGCCCGGCTGCGCAACGCGGACCAGACCCGCCTGCTCACCCGCACCCGCGTGGCCGAGGAAGCGCAGCGTGCGGTGATGACTTGGCGCAGCGGCCGCCGCGCCGAAGGCCGCGCCGCGCTCTACGCCCTGGCCGCCCGTCCGGACCCCACCGGCAATAGCGGCGCCCTGGCCGTGCGTGCCCTGGGTGCCCTGAACGACCCGGCCGGCGCTGGTGAGGCCGGGCGCACCGCCCTGGCCGCCAATCCCAACGCCCCCGGCTCGGCCCGGTTGCTGTTGGCCGGCGCCCTGCTGAATGCCGGCGCCGACCAGGATGCCCAGGCCCTGGCCCGCTCGCTGGAAGCCAGCCCGAACCTGACGAATGAGGAACGCCGTCAGGCCGCCACGCTCAGCACTGGCGTCGCCATACGCGTGGCCGACCGCCTGAACGACCGTGGCAACCAGGCCGAGGCCTATGCTGCCCTGGCCCCGGCGCTGCAGCGCAACCCCTCGGACCCTGCCGCAAACCTGGCCCTGGCCCGGCTGTACCAGGGCGCCCAGCAGCCGCGGGAAGCCAGCCAAATCGCCGAATCCGTGCTGGCGCGCGACCCGCGCAGCCTGGATGCGCGCTTCGCCTCGGTGGAAGCCGCGTTGGCCGCCGGCGAAACCCGCCGCGCCGAAGCCATGATGGTGGAAGCCCGCGCGCTGAACCCGAATGAGCCGCGCGTGGCCCTGCTGGAGGCCCGCATCGCCCGGGCCAACGGCAATACCGGCCGCGCCCTGCGCGCGCTGGAACTGGCCGCCGAGCAACGCCGCGCCAGCGCCGTCGCCCTTTCGTCGGACCCGGTCCTCGGCCCGGCACTCAACCAGCCGGATGCCTTCGACAATCCCTTCGCCCGGCTCTCCCGCTCGGGCGCCCAGGGTGGCCCGCTGGCCCTGCCGAATGACCCGCTGTCGAACCAGATCGCCCGCGAACTGGCCTCGGTGCGTGAGGAAACCGCCGCCCGCGTGCAGGGTGGCCTCGGCTTCCGCTCGCGCTCGGGCACCAACGGCCTGGACCGGTTGGAGGAATACTCCGCCCCGCTCAGCGCCTCCATCTCGCCCAATATCCTGGGCGGGCGGTTGACCGCCAATGCCACCCCGGTGTCGATCAACAGCGGCAACCTGGACAGCACCAAGGCTGAATCGCTGCGCACCTACGGTACCAATGGGCTCGACCAGCGCCTCTACACCAACAATGGCAACAACTCCCAGGTTGGCCAGGTGGTGAGAGACAGCCTGCGGGCGCGGGACACCAGCTTCTCTGGCTTTGGCCTGGGGTTGGGCTTCCAGCGCGGCGCCTTCAACGGCGACCTCGGCACCTCGCCCATCGGCTTCCGCCGCCAGAACGTGCTGGGTGGTATCGAAATCGCCCCGGCGCTGACCAGCGCGCTGCGTCTGCGCATCATTGGCGAACAACGCTCCGTCACCGACAGCGTGCTGTCCTGGTCCGGTGCGCGCGACCCGCGGACCCAGGCCGTCTGGGGTGGCGTGGTGCGCAGCGGCATTCGCGCCCAGCTGGAATACGTCTCCGGCCCGGTGGGCGTGTATTGGGGTGGTGGCTACTCCGCCATCACCGGCCGCAACGTGGCGCACAACAACAAAATGGAAGCCGGCGCCGGCATGCAGTACACCGTCTGGCGCCGCCCGGACGAAGAACTGCTCGTCGGGCTCGACCTTGTCTACTTCCATTATGAGAAGAACCAGCGCCTCTTCACCTTTGGCAATGGTGGCTACTTCAGCCCGCAAAGCTACTTTGCGGCCAATATCCCGGTTGATTGGCGTGCCCGGTCGGGCGACTGGGCCTATCACCTGGGTGGCACCATCGGCTACCAGTCGTACCGGGAAAACGCGGCCAAGTACTTCCCGAACGACCCGGCGGCGCAGACCCAGCTGGAGAACCTCATCCAGGGTGACCAGACCGCCCGCTCCATCCAGCCGGCGCGGTCCGAAGCTGGCCTGGTTGGTGGCGTGCGCGGCGACATCGAATACTCGCTGACGCAGAACCTGCGCATCGGCGCGCTGCTGCGCTACGACAAAACCGCCAACTGGAGCGAAGCGCGTGGCCTGTTCTACGCCCGCTACCGGCTTGACCGTTAAAGGGAGGGGCGAAGCATGACGTCCGCTGATCCGACCACCCTGGCCTATCTCGCGCGGCGCGGTGTGCCGCCGCAATGGCGCAGCTTCATGCGTTCGCTGGTCGAAACCCTCGACACGCATCTGGATGCCGCTTCCCGCGACAGCCTGCTGCGCGCCGTGGGCGCCCGGCTGGCCGCGCTCTCGCCGCTGCCGGTCTGCTCCAGCCTGGCCGAGTTGGAAGCCCGCATGAACGACATGCTGGCTCAGATCGACTGGGGCTATATCGAGATCGCCTTCGACCCGAATGAGCGCGCCCTGGTGCTGACCCATGCCGCGCCCCCCACCATCGCCACGGCCTCAGACCCCTCGGGCGGCTGGATCGCGGCGGTGCTGGAAGGCCTGTTCGGCGCCTGGGTTTCGGCCCAGCCGGGCGCGGAGCCTTCCTTGGCCCCGCGCCGCATTGCTGCTTCTCCGGCGCAGATCACCCTGCGCTACGGGCGGGACTGAACCGCCAGCACGCCAATAACCTGGCCGAGATTCCCCGCCACCACGGCGGTCATCTCGGCCGGCATGGCCTGCACCACCACCGCCACACGCATCTCCCCCGCTTCGCACCGCGCCGTCACGGCGGCGGGCGTCAGGTTGCGCTTGGCGAAGGCCTGCATCAGCCGCGGCAGCAGCCCGGGCGAGGCCTCGGCATGCACTTCATAGGTCTGGTCAACGAAAACAGCGGTCATCACAGGCTCCGGCGCAGGCGTGCAAACCCCGAACGGGCCGCGTCATCGGCAGGGGTAATTTGCGCGCATCAAGGGGAAAGGCAAAACCCCGACCGCGCAGCACAGGCCGCACGGATGCGCGGCACGGCTAGGCGGCCGGGCCGGTAATTCGAGCGGTGTGGAAACCAAAGCGCTGCATGCCCCAAGCCTAACCCTATTCGGCTGGCCATGCCAAGGGCGGCAGGGTCAGCAGGGTAAATCCGGCCAGGCTCAGCCGCCGGTCGGCCACGGCCAGCGGCACTTGCAGGCGCGGCGGGCCGCCATTGGGGCCGGGCCGCGCCATCAAGGCGGCCATGGTGCCCAACCCTGAGGCACTGCGGGCCGGCAGGGCGCCGGCGGCAGCCAGGGCGCGCAACGTCTCGGGCAGGCCGGTCAGCGCCAAATCGGCCTGGCCGACGGGTTGCAGCGCCTGGTCCAGCCGCAGCGTGGCATCGCCCTCGGCCCGCAGCGGCCCCCATATCAAGGTGGCGTCGCGCAACTCCAGCCGGCCCTGGTCGTCGCGCCAGGCCGCTGCACGCCGCGCCACCGCGCCGGCGCCCGGCAGCCGCCCCACCAATCCGGCGCGCAGGCTCACGCGTTCCACCGCAGGCCCAAGCGGCAGCGCGGCGCCGGGCAGTTCCATTCCTTCCAGCGAGAGCGCCAGCACCGGCGTGCCTTCGGCCGAGCGTTGCAGCCGCAGCCACCCGCGTTGCAGCGCCGGCCCGGCTTCCAGTCGCAGCGCCTCGGCCTGCAACTCGGCCTCGCCCTCCCCAACCAGCGGCACCCAGCCACGCAGCAGCCCGGCCGAGCCTGGCCAACGCGCCCCGCCCACCAGCACCGCCTGCGGGCCTGAGGCTTCCAGTGCCAGGCGGCGGGGCAGCGGCAGCACCAGGCGCAATTCCAGCGCGGCTGACTGCCAGCCCAGGCCCTGCGGGTCAGCCAGTGTCACATCTGGCAAATGCAGCGCCGCCGCCCAGGGCCAGCCGCCGCGCCGGGGTTCGGCATGCGCCACCTGCCAGCCCTCGGCCCGCCGGGCCTGGACCCAATTGGCCAGCCCGGCTTCCAACTGTTGCGCCAGCAGCAGCCAGGCCAGGCTCCAGCCCAGCACCAGCACGGCGGCGCCCAACCCCAGCCCCAGGGCAAGGCGACGGCGAGCGGGCAGGGTGCGGCTTGGCTTGGCTTGCATGATGAAGGGCGATATACGCCGCCGCCCGCCTTGCCGCGAGATGCCACCCCAGGACCCCGATGCCCGCCGCCCTCACCCCGCCGCTTGCCGCCGATGGCAAGTTCTACGTTTTCGGCTATGGCTCGCTGATCTGGCAGCCGGGCTTTGCGCATGCGGCGGCGCATCCGGCACTGTTGCGCGGCTACCATCGGCGCTTTTGCCTGCGCAGCACCTATTACCGCGGTACGCCGGAAGCCCCCGGCCTGGTGCTGGGGCTGGACCGCGGCGGCGCCTGCCGGGGCGTGGCCTTCCAGGTGCCGGCCGCCGCCGCCGCCGAGGTGCTGGCCTATCTGGAAGAACGCGAGAACCCCGGCACCGCCCAGGTCTATCATCGCCGCACCATGGCGGTGCGCCTGCTGGACCGGGCCGAGGTGGTGCCCGCCATCACCTACGTGGCCAACCGGGCCGACGCCAGCTACTGCCGCCCCAGCCCCGAAGTGGCCGCCCAGGCCATTGCCCGGGGCGTGGGGCTGACCGGCGCCAACCGAGATTACCTGCTGAACACGGTGGAACGCCTGCGCGCCATGGGCGTTCGGGATGCGGCGCTGGACCGTATTGCCGCCCTGCTGCCGAGCTGAATGCCGCAGTCTGTCCACAAGTCGTTGTAGGGAATTCCTATTGCATTCAACCCGGATTTTTGGATTGCGCCCCGGTTACCGCCAAGTTTATGGGATTCAGATCGTCCGGGGTTATTTTCGCGCAACTTCAATAACTTATCCGGCATCATCTGCAGGTGAAGATCAAAGAATATCGAGCTTTGGTAACACGTTAGACGCATTTACCAAGCCTGCGTGGTAACCGCACCCGCCAAGCGGTTGGCCCGATCCGCCGATTAATCCACCAGCTTATCCACAGAGTTATCCTGGGCCAGCAGCGCCTCGGTGGCGGTCTCGATTATCGCCTCCAGCGTCGGCAGCAACTCCTGGCGCGCAATGTCGACGGGCAGCGCCGGCAGCACCGCCAGGGTTATCACGCCAGGGGTTTTGCTGAAGCGCCGGCGCGGCCAGCAGCGCCCGCTATCCGTTGCCACGGGTATCACCGGCAGGCGCAGGCTGCCCGCCAGGCCCACAATACCGGGCTGGTAAGGCACCCGCTGCCCCACCGGCACGCGGGTGCCTTCGGGGAAGATCACAATCTGCCGGCCCTCGGCGGCGGCTTCCTTGGCGTCCTTCAGCATCTGCCGCATGGTCCGCCCGGCGCCGCTGCGGTCCACCGCAATCATCCGGGTGCGCTTGGCGTACAGCCCCCATACCGGAATCCGCAGCAACTCGCGCTTCAGCACGTAGCAGCAATCCGGCAGCAGGCTCAGCCACACCAGGGTATCGAAGGCCGACTGATGCTTGGCCGCAATTAGCGCCGGCCCGCTTTGGGGCAGGTTTTCCCACCCTGTAACCCGCACATGAATGCCGCAGCACCACCGCGCCAGCACCAGCGACCAGCGGGCGTAAAGCTGCAACGGCGCCATCAGCACCCGGCGCGGCGCCAGCAGCACCGGCAGCAGCAGCAGTGCCGTGGCGGTGGTAAGCCCATAGAACAGCAGTTGGAACACGGCCGACCGCAGCATCACCAGCATCAGTACATCCTGTCCAACAGCACTGGCAGGCCGGCCCAGGCCGCCAGGAATTTCAGATATTCGCCGGCCAGCAGCGCCCAGGCCCGGCGCTCGCCGCCGCCTTCGCGCAGCCGGGCCGGCACCACCGGCCAGGGCAGCAGGGTTACGCCCGGCATGGCCCGGCGCAATTCCAGCAGGGCCCGCGGCATGTGATAGGAAGCCGTCACCACCCGCACGCTCTGCAGCCGGTAGGCCCGCGCCCATTCCGCCACTTCCCGCGCATTGCCATGGGTGGTGGTGGCTTGGCGGCCCAACTCGATCCGCTGCGCCAGCCGGCCGATATCCTGGCCGGAATCCAAATCCTCCAGCATGGCATCGCGATGCACGCCGGAAATCAGCATCCAGTCACCCTGGCCAGCGCGCAGCAGGCGCAGCCCGGTGGCCACGCGCTCGGCCCCGCCGGTCA
>CANFIE010000218.1 GCA_947446625.1 Acetobacteraceae bacterium
GAAATCCGCATGCATCTCGGCATGGGTGCCGCGGCTGGTCCAGCTTTCCTCCTGCCAGTGCTGGCCTTCCACCACCCCCACCAGGTTCATCAGCTTGAAGTTGCGCAGCGGGTACTGCACCACATGCCGCCCCGGCCCCACCCAGTTGGTGGCCACCGCCCGCTGCATCCGCTCCGGCAGTTTCTCGGTCGGAATCACCCCACGCCAGGCGAAAATCCCGGTGAAGTGCGCCTTCGCCTCGCCCCACAACTGGTGCCGAATGGCGCTGTGGATGCCATCCGCCCCCAGCAGCATATCGCCCTCAACACTGCTGCCATCGGTGAAGCGCAGCCGCACCCGCTCGCCCAAATCGTCAAACCCGGCGGCCTTCCGCCCCAGCCGGATGCAGCCCGGCGAAGCCTCGCGCACCGCCGCCTCCAGCACCCCCAGCAGGTCGGGCCGATACACGGTCAGGTAGGGAAAACCGTAGCGCTCAATGCACTCGCCCACGATATCAAAAGGCTGCCACGCCTGCCCGGTGGACCACAGCCGCACTTCCTTGCCCGGCGTCTCGCAGGAAATGGCGGTCACCTTCTCGCCCACGCCCAGCCCGTACAGCACGCGCGACCCATTGGGCGAGACCTGCACCCCGGCGCCAACCTCGGTCAGCGCCGGCGCCTGCTCGTACACCTCAACCTCATAGCCACGCTGCAACAGCGAAAGCGCTGCCGTCAGCCCGCCAATGCCACCCCCGGCAATGAGGATCTTCATTCCGCCGCACCCCGCACCGCCTGGTCCCACCACAGGCATTCGCCCTGGCGCAGGTCATGGTTGCCCGGCAGCACCTGCACCGGCACGCGCTCGCCGCGCTTGGCCGCCGCCATGCGCATTTCCTTCGCTGCTTCGCGCTGGTCCGGCGTTACCCAGTCGCGGTCATGCCCCCACAGGCTCGGCCCGCTGGTCACTTCGCTCGGCGTCCAATTCGCCTGGTCCACGGTGCGGCCACCCCAGCCGTATTCCACCAGAAACCCGCTGGGCGAGTAGTTGTAGAAGCTGGTCATGTAGTCATTCACATGCCGCCCCAGCGTGGTGGCCACGCGGCCTTGCTGCCCCTGGGCAATGTCATAGGCCTGGCCCACATCATCCAGCTGAAACGTCTCCAGCATCAGATGATGCAGCTTCGGCTGCGGGTTCTCGATCAGCGCCAGACTATGGTGCCGGTCATTGCAGTGGAAGAAAAACGCCCGGAACGGCTGGGTGATGTAGTCGCTCACCCGAAACCCCAGAATGTCGCGGTAGAAGGCCAGCATCGGGTCAATCTCCGGCACCCACAGCACCGCATGCCCCATGCCCAGCACCCCGGTACGGAAGCCGCTGATCGGCCGCCCGGGCTGGAACGGCTCGCTCGTCACCTCGGCGCCGTGGGTCAGCTCCACCCGGTTGCCCAGCGGGTCCTCGCACCACACCAGCCCGGCCACGGCGCGCTGCGCGCACAGCGCCGCGTCGCCCCGGTGCACCCGCACCCCGGCCCGCTCCAGCTTGGCCGCCATGGCATCCAGCGCCGCCGCATCGGCCACTTCCCAGCCAAAGAAGGCCGCGCCATTGCCGGCATCCTCAGCCACCAGCAGGCGCTGCTTACGGTCATCCATGCGGAACTTCAGCTGGCTGCGAGTCCGCTCGGTCAGTTGCAGGCCCAATAGCCCGGCGCCAAAGCTGGCCCAGTCATCCAGCGCGGTCGCCCGCACCCCAACATAGCCCAAGGCCTGAACCTGCATGGCACCGTTCCCCTTCATCTCTTGCGCCGGATGTTAGACCGCGCTTGGCTGGCTGGCGACACCCAAGGGGGAAACCAACCATGCGGCGCTTCACGCTGCTTCTGGCGCTGCTGGCCTGCGCGCAAACCGCTCAGGCGCAAAGCTTTCCAGACCACGCCATCCAGGTCATCAACCCCTACGCCGCCGGCAGCACCACGGATCTCCTCACCCGCGGCCTGGCCAGCGGCATGCAAACCCGGCTCGGCCAGCCCATGGTGGTGGTCAACCGAGACGGCGCCGCCGGCGGTGTGGGCACCGCCGTGGCCGCCCGCGCCGCGCCCGATGGCTACAACCTGCTCTTTGCCCCCGCCGTGGTGCTCTCGGTGCTGCCCCTCATCCGGCCAGACCTGACCTACCGGCCGGAAAGCTTCGTCCCGGTCTGCCAGGTGTTCGAAAACACCATGGTCCTCGTCGTCCGCCAGGAAAGCCCGTTCCGCTCGTTGGCTGACCTTGTCGCCGCCGCCCGCGCCCGCCCCGGCGCCGTCACCTATGGCCACCAGGGCGTCGCCTCGGTGCCGCACCTCGCCGCCGTCGCCTTCCTGCAGGCCGCGGGCCTGGAAGCGCAGGATGTGCCCTATCGCGGTGAGCCCAGCGTGGTGGTGGAAGTCCTGGCCGGCCGGGTGGATTTCGCCGCCCTGGTTGCCGGCTCCATGCACAACCAGCCGCTGCGCGCCCTGGCGGTCTTCGCCCCCACCCGCCACCATTTGCTGCCCGATGCCCCCACGGCGCGGGAGCAAGGCTTCGACCTTTCCCCCGCCAGCTTCGGCGGCCTCTACGCCCCCGCCGGCACCCCGGCCCCGGTCCTCGCCCGCTTGGCGGAAGCCTGTGCCGGCGCAGCGGCCGACCCCGCCTATGCCGAGGTTGCCCGGCGCGGCTACCAGCCGCTCAACTACCACCTCGGCCCGCAGGCCTTCGCCGCCCGCCTGAGCGCCGAATACGCTGAAAAAGCCCGCCTCATCCCCACCATCAGGCTGGACCGCTGACCATGCTGCGCACCCTTCTCCTGCTGCTCGCCCTGCCCGCCCTGGCGCAGGCGCAGCCTTTCCCCAACCGCCCCATCACCATCATCAACCCCACGGCAGCCGGCGCCAGCACCGACGTTTTGGCCCGCGCCATGCTGCCCACCCTGCAAGCCCGCCTCGGCCAACCCGTGGTGGTGGTAAACCGCGAGGGTGGTTCCAGTTCGCTCGGCACCGCCGCCGTGGCCCGCGCGGCACCTGATGGCTACACGCTGCTCTTCGCCGCCGCCTATTCGCTCTCGGTGCTGCCGGTCATCCGCACCGATACCGGCTACACCGCCGCCAGCTTCACCCCGGTCTGCCAGGCCTTCATCAACACCATGGTGCTGGCGGTACGACCCGAAAGCCCCTTCGCCACCCTGGCCGACTACATCACCCGCGCCCGGCAAGGCGGCGCCACCTTCGGCCACCAGGGCGTCGCCAGCATCCCGCACCTCGCCATGGTGGAACTGGCCCAATCCGCCGGGGTGACGTTGCAGGACATTCCCTATCGCGGCGACCCGCCGGTGGTGGTCGCTACCATCGCCGGTCGCGTCGATGCCGGGGCCATGGTGCTGGGCAGCCTGCGCGGCCAGAACCTGCGGGCGCTCGCGGTGTTCGGCGCCGCCCGCCACCCCATGCTGCCCGATACCCCCACGGTGCGCGAAGCCGGCTGGAACGTGGCGCCGGAGAGCTTCGGCGGCATCCTCGCCCCCGCCAACCTGCCCAGCCCCATCCGAGACACCCTGGCCAGCGCCTGCGAAGCCGCCGTGGCCGACCCCGGCTACCGCGAGGTTGCCCGGCGTGGCTTCCAGCCGGAAAACCTCTACCTCAACCCGGCCGACTTCGCCGCCAAGCTGCAACGCGACATCGCGGCCAAGGCCACGCTGCTGCGCGGCATCTCAGTGCAACCTCAGTGAACCAGCCGCATCTCCGGTATCCCCTCGCTGGCCACCCAGAAGCGGTTGATTGAATCCGCATGGGTGGCCCGCGCCGCCGCATCCGCCTCCGCTGCCGGGCGCGGTTCCAGGTCGAAATGGCCAAACCGGTCCACCCCGCGCACCAGCGTGGCGGAAAGCCTGGTGGGCCCAACATGCCGCACGCTGGCGGGAATATAGCTGATCCCCAGCCCAATCCGGTCATGCGCCGCCAGGTTCGGCGCGCTGGAATGCAGCGCCAGGGTGTGATGCAGCGAAAACTCACCTGGCTGCAATTCCAGGTTCACCGCCGCCGTCGCATCCACCGCCGCCTGCACCGTCTGGCCCCGGCTCAGCATATTCGCCGGGTCCTTCTGGTCGGCATGCGGCAACTGCCCCAGCTTCTGTGAGCCCGGCAACACCCGCACGCAGCCACTCTCGGCCGTGCTCGGCGTCAGCGCCAGCCAGGCGGTCACATGCTCAAATGGCGCCAGGCCAAAATAGGTGCCGTCCTGATGCCAGGGCACAAACCCCTCGGACTGCGCGGCCTTCCACCAGATGGTGGTATGGAAAATCAGAATATCCGGCCCAATCACCGCCTCAACAGCGTCCAGAATGGCCGGGTTCCGCACCAATTCCGCCGCCCAGGGAAACAGCAAATATGGCTTAATCCGGTTGCTCGGCTGCCGTATCCCCGCCGCCGAAACCGGCCGTTCCGCCTGGCCGCAGCAGCGCACCAGATCCGCCCGCCAGGTCTCGGCCTGCGCCGCATCCACGGCGCGCATCGGCGTGGCAAAACCCGTCTCCCGATATCGGGCAATGGCGGCGGCATCCAGCATGGCAGGCTCTCCGGTCTATCCCGGCAAGCAGCCTACGCCGCAACGGGCGGCGGCATAACCCAAAGCGCCCGCGCCACGCCGCGTATCCCGCCATCGGCGCCGAAAATCGCCGTCCCCGCATGCAGCTTGCGGCCTTCGCGGGCAATCTGCCAGCCGAGCACGATGCACTCCTCGCCCACCCGCACCGGACCATCCAGCCGCCCGGTCATGCGCGCCAGCAGCGACCGCGCCGGCCCCTCATTCACCGTGAAGGCAAACTGCCCCGGGCAATCCAGCGCTGCCCACAAAAACTCCGGCGCCACATTGCCGCTGGCATCGCCAAACGCCGCTTCCGGCCGCCACAGCGCCGCCGCAACCCCAGGCCGCCCCGCCACCTTGCCGCTGAACACCCGCAGCCCAAACCCATCCGCCGGATCATTGCCGCAGGCAAAGCAAAGCCCGGTGGAATGGCTGAACCCCGGCGCCGTCTGAAACCACCGCGTCGCCGCCGCCGCCTCTTCCCGCGTCGGCGCCGCAGGCACTTCCAACGCCGGGTCGCTCGGCCGCGCTTCCACAATCAATGTGCCGGCGGCATCCTGCACCAAGGCGCGCTCGCCCTCGCGCACCACATCCAGGTCCACATCCAGCGGCACCGGCTTGCGCAGCGTCACCTCGGCCGCACCATCGCCCAGCAGCAGCGCCGCCAGCCCGGCCACATAGCCGCCATTGCCGCAGCCCGGCGGGCCCCTGAAGCGTGCCGCAACCCTGTAGCCCATCCTCAAGCCATCCCCGCCGAGCCACCCGGCCCGGCCCCTTCAATCACAATCACCCGCGCCGGCGCGCCATCGCTGTCCGGCACCTTCACCGGCAGCGCCACCACAAAGCCCCGCGGCTGCGCCAATGAAACCGTATTCGCCAGATACTCGAACATGATCACCCCCTGCTTCAGCAGATGGAAATGCGTCACATGCTCCGGCAGCGGCGGCCGCTTCTCTCCGGTGATGAAGAACCGAATGCAGTAATCCTGCGGAAAGTCGAACCCCACCGCCTTGATCCCGGCCTCACGCAGCACAATCGCCGCCTCGGCGGTCATCCACGGCGCCTTGGCCCAGAATTCCGGCTGCTGCACCGAATAGCGCTGGTCCCAGCAGGTCTTCAAAATCGCAATGTCACCACGCCGCACATGCCCAGCGGCAGCGGCCATCCGCTCCCCGGTTATAGCGGTATTCTCCGCCACGTCGGAAAGGTCGAGGATCGCCCCTTCGCCCACCGTCATGTCAGGCGTAATCGCGTCGGTGGTGAAGCCCTCAGGGTCCACATGGCGCGGGCTGTCCATATGCGTGAAGGCATGCAGGTTCCAGCCCGCCCAGGTACCCTGCCCTTCGCCCGTGGCGTGGCTTTTCAGCAGGCGGCGTTCCACCCCCCAGCGGAAATGCCCCGTGGTCACCGGGGTGGAAAGATCAACAATCCGCCGTGTCATGCCAAAGCCTTTGCGACTTTTTCGTATGTCCCTTTCGAGAGCTTGGGCTGTTCCAGTATCCGCCGCAACTCGCGCTGCATCAGCGCGCCGCGCTCGGCATTCTGCCGCCGCCACTGCCCCAGCGGTCCGACCATCCGCGCCGCCGTCTGGCCATTGATCAGGTCCAGCGCAATCACCGCGTCACCCAAAAAGCGGTAGCCCTCGCCCGAGGCGTCATGAAACCGCACCAGGTTGCCGCTGGCAAAGGCGCCAATCACGCTGCGCGCCCGGTTCGGGTTCTTCAGGTCGAAGTCAGGGTGCGCATACAGCGCCCGCACCTCGGCAATGGCATTCGGCCTGGCCGCCATGGCCTGAATGCCAAACCACTGGTCCAGCACCAAATCATTGCCGCGCCACTTGGCATGAAACGCCGCCAGCGCCGCATCCCGCTCCGGCGTCTCGGTTTCGGTCAGCGCCGCCAGCGCGGCCAGCACCTCGGTCATGTTCCGCCCGGCATCAAACTGCGCCTTGGCCAGCGCCACATCCTGCGTCACCAGATAACCCAGGCACACATTGCGCAGCGCCCGCCGGCCAATCGCCGCACCGCTGATGCTCGCGGGGTCGGTATCCGCCAACGCCGCATAAACCCGCCGCAGGCTCTCGCCGCAACGCTGCGCAATCTCGCGCCGCAGAAACTGCCGCGCCGCATGCACCCGGTCCGGCGCGGCCACGGCCATCTGGTCGCTCACAAACGCCTCGCCCGGCAGCAGCAGCGCCTCGGCGGCAAAGGCCGGGTCACGCTCAGCACCCGCCAGAGTCGCTTCCACCGCCTCGGCCAAGGC
>CANFIE010000219.1 GCA_947446625.1 Acetobacteraceae bacterium
ACGCTCTGTCCCAGCCATTGATGCCCTGCTTGCCGCGACGGCACATGTGCATGGTCTGGTCCTGGTCACCCGCAACACTGCCGATGTGAGCGGACTTGGCGTGCGGACGTTGAACCCGTTCGAGGATGCAGAGCGGTGAGGTAACCACCGCCTATCGCCACGGCGCCAGGCCGGTCGACGACCCCGGAGTGGGTGCTCGTCAGGCCCGGCGCGACCTGATCGGCTGCTGCCGCGCCGCGCGATCTTTAGACTTGAATAACGTACGAGTATTCGCAAGGTGCCTTGGTATCAAACTTGGAGAGGCGCCAGTGAGTGTTTCAAACGAAGTACTGCCGGGAAAGTGCATCGTCTGCTTTTCCCGCGGCAATCTGCGGCGCTACGCCGGGCATTTCCGATGGCTGACGGCGTCGATCTGTTCCACTTGCGAGGCAGAGTATGCTGAGCCCTTGGGCGCCGTCCTGCTTTGGATTGCGGTGAACGGCGGTCCTGACGCCTGCGCGGATGTCGCCGGGGACTGGGTGATCTATAACCCGCCCGACTATGTCGGCTGGGAAGCGATCCGCCGGGTCTATACGCAAGAGATCGACGGCATACTATCCTTGATCGAGAGCGAGCTCGGGCACGAATACGCGCAAGCATTCAGGAGCGGCAGACCAAGCCGTATTAATTGAATCAATATATATGATGCACTATATTGGGAAAAAAATTTATAATAATGCGCATAACGACTTGCTATCTTTCAAATCCACATTTACTTTAAGTCGACGAATATTAGACCTCAAACGGTGCACCAACCCGCATGCACGCCAACCCATCCCCTGCTGCCGCGCCGCGCCGCGCCGCGCTGCACAGTACGTGCGCATGTCAACCGAGCATCAGCAGTACTCGACCGAGAACCAGGCCGATCACATCAAGTAGTATGCCGAGCGCCATGGGATCGAGATTGTCCGCACCTATGCCGATGAGGGCAAAAGCGGGCTGAACATCGGGGGCAGCGAGGGGCTGCAACGGCTGCTCGAAGACGTCCGCACCCGCAGCGTCGATTTCGACTTCATTCTGGTTTACGACGTCAGTCGCTGGGGCCGCTTCCAGGACGCCGACGAAAGCGCCTACTACGAGTTCCTCTGCAAGCAGGCAGGCCTCAAGGTCATCTACTGTGCCGAGCAGTTCGACAATGACGGCTCGCCAGTCGCCACCATCCTCAGACGGGTACGCCGGGCCTCACGTGCCTGCCGCTTCTCTTCTATCGGGTCGGCTCCACCGATGATGCCGCCGATGGCCAGCCGGGCGGCCCTGCGGGCGGCGGCGATACCCATGGCCGGGTAGGTCCCCAGCTTGGGTCGGGTCTGTTTGCCGTCCTTGGTGCGGGTGCGGGCGCTCCAAGTCATGGCGCCGTTGGGCGTCACCCGGAGCACGAGGGCGGACACCTCGGTATCGCGGATTTCGATCCTGCCGGCGGCGGGGGGCTTTACACTTCGCAACCAAGCGTCGTTGAGTTCGCGCTTCATTAAGACCCACTGATCGGTTTTTTCGGGGGCACACCGGGGGCACAAATGTGCTGCGATGTCGGTGGGTTCCCGTAGACATTGATAAGTGGGTATAGACACTCATTTCAAGGGTTATAGGAGATACCTGCAGCCGGGGGCACACGGCTCTAGGGCATGACCACTGATTCGTAATCAGTAGGTCCGGGGTTCAATTCCCCGAGTCGGCACCATTTTCCCCCGCGACATTTCCGAGATGCAGCGCTCCCCTCCCCACCGGAGAGGCGTGTCCGGTGGTCTATGTATAATTTTGTCATTAAAGCGCGCGAATCCGTCTTTTGAGATAATTTGTCTAAATGCGTTAAATCTTTCATCACGTGATTGTTCATTGGTATGATGTGACGTTGGCGGTAGTTTTTTGTTAACGCCGCCAGCCCGATGGCGGGCGGCCCTGTCCGCCCGGTTTTCAACAAGGTGCCCGCGGTCGGAGGGAGCGCCATGTTGTTCCGCTTGCGTGTTGGGATGCTGGCCGGGGGCGTTGCCCTGGCGCTGGCCATGAGCCCGTTTTGCGCGGTTGCGCAGGAGGGAGAACTACGTGGCAGGGCCACGGTTGGGCCGCATTCCGGCTATTGGGCTGGCTCCCGCAGCGTGTTGGACAACGCCTACGCACCGCCCTCCTCGCGCTATGTTTCGCCTCCCGCGCAGCCACCAGGGACCAGGCCGGCGCCGCAGGCGTCGCGCAATCCATCCATGTTCGGAACCCAGGTTGACCCGGTTTGGGCGCTGGATGCGATGACCCGACGATGAGGCCAGGTGCGTTCCAACGCCCTCAATAACTGACGCTCGGCTGACGCGAGAGACATATTGAAGCTTGAAGGCCAAGCTTTTTACATGATAACTAAATTATGAAGCGAATCGCAGCTTTGCGCACTCGTGTTGTACGATGCCGTAAAGTTGTGAAGCACCGTGAATCCGGGGGCGAACCCTCTGGGCAGTATGCGAGGATGTCCGCATTGTTCGATCAGCACGCTAAGACCCTGGGTCATCACCTCGCCGCACGCGGGGCCGATGTTTGGCGCCGTCCGGGCAAGCTTCTTGTGGCGCCGCTGCTGGCGATCAGCCTTGCGGCCGGTTGCTCGATGCGGCCGGAGCCCATTGCCGAGCAGGAGACCCTGAACCGCGCCGCCGCCGACCGCGCCGCGCTGCAGGCGCCGCAGGCCCCGCTGAGCGGCCCGCTGACCCTGGAATCGGCCATGGCCCGCGCCATGGTGTACAACCTGGACAACCGCCTGGCGCTGTATGAGCGCGCCCTGCAGGACGCCCAGTTGAACGTGACCCGCATGGACATGCTGCCGCGGCTGGTGGCGAATGCCGGCTACGTGGCGCGCGACCGTGAACTGGTCAGCTCCAGCTTCTCCACCGCCTCGCAGCGGGTCTTCGCTGACCGCACCATCTCGGTGGATCGCGAGCGGACCCTGGGCGACCTGACCTTCTCGTGGAACGTGCTGGACTTCGGCGCCAGCTACTACCAGTCGAAGCAGCAGGGTGACCGCGTGATGGTGGCGCATGAGCGCCGCCGCCGCACCGTGAACAACATTTTCCATGAAGTGCGCTACGCCTTCTGGCAGGCCGCCGCGGCGCAGCGCCTGCTGCCCAACGTGCAGCGTACCCTGGCCGAAGTGCGCCGGGCGCATGAGAGCAGCAAGCGGCTTGAGCGCAACCGCGACATGCCGCTGCTGGACGCGCTGCGCTACCAGCGCACGCTGATTGAGTTGCAGCGTCAGATGGAGGCCGTGGCTTCCGACTTGGTGATTGCCAAGTCTCGCCTGGCGCAGCTGATGGGCCTGCCGATCAGCACCCCGTACGAGATTGCAGTGGGCAATGTTGAGAACGCCCCGGTGCCGACGATTGCACTGAGCGCCGAGCAACTGGAGCGCGTGGCGCTGGTGAACCGGCCGGAACTGCGTGAGGAAGACTACAACCTGCGCATTGCCCAGAATGAAGGCCGTCGCGCCATTCTGCGCATGCTGCCGGGCATCAGCCTGACTGGTTCCTGGAACCATGACAGCAACAGCTTCCTGACCTACCACAACTGGGCGGAAGTGGGCCTCCGCGCCGCCTTCAACCTGGTGAACCTGGTTTCGGCGCCTTCCGTGATGCGGTTGGCCGACAAGCAGGGCGAAGTGGTGCAGGTGCGCCGCCTGGCGCTGAGCATGGCGGCCATTGCCCAGGTGAACATTGCCCTGCAGGACTACGGCCGGGCCAAGACCCAGTACGAGCAGGCGGCGAATTCCGCGGCGGTTGAACGCCGCATTCAGCGCCTGAGCGATGTGGGCCGCGCCGCCGATGCCAGCAGCGAGCTGGACCGGGTGCGCAACATGGCCTCGGCCCTGGTGGCCGAGCTGCAGCGCGACCGTTCCTATGCCGATCTGCAGAATGCCTTCGCCACCGTCTTCGTGGCGGCCGGGCTTGACCCGCTGCCGAACCAGGCTGGCGAGGTTGACCTGGAGGCGATGACCGCCCGCGTTGCCGAAGTGCAACGTGGCTGGATGGCGGGCCAGATTGCCGTGCCGGAACTGCCCCCGGTTGAGCCGCAGGTGATTCCGCGCCTGCCGGCCGACCCGCTGGTGAGCGATGCCGAAGCGAAGCCGGTTGCTGCCGCCCCGGCGGCTGCCCCGGTGGCGCCGGCGCCCATTCCGATGGCTGCCGTGGGTGCGCCTCGCGCCATTCCGGCGGCTGCCGAGACCGCTGACGAGGAAGATAGCGGCTTCGCGCCGCTGGCCTTCATCAACCGGCTGCTTGGTAACGAATGAGCCCGCGCCCGCACTTTCCGCTGGCATGGCTTAGGCCTGGGGTCGCGCCCGTGATGGCGCTGACCCTGGTGCTTGGCCTGGGTGGTGCGGGCATGGCGCAGCAACAGGCCCCGGCAACGGCGCCTGCCCCCGCTGCGCGCCCGGCGGCACAGCCCACCCTGCGTGGGCAGGTGCTGGCCTGGCGCAACCCGACCCTGTCGAGCGAGATTGCCGCGCGGATTGCGCAGGTGACGATGCGCGATGGGCAAGAATTCGCCGCTGGCGCGGTGCTGGTGGTGTTTGACTGCGGCAGCTACCGGGCACGGCAGGCCAGTGCGCAGGCGCATCGCGACAAGGCGCAGCGACAGGCCTATTCACTGGGCCAGCTTGACCGCAGCGGTGCGACGTCTCGGTTGGAAGTGGGCATGGCCCTGGCCGATGCCGCCGCCGCCGAGGCCGAGTTGGAACTCGCCAAAATTTCGGTGGAGCGCTGCACGATTCGCGCACCCTTCGCCGGGCGGGTGGTGGAGACCAAGGCGCAAGCCGGGCAGTTCGTTCGTGAGGGCGAGCCGCTGATGGAAATTCTCGACCATCGGAACCTGGAAGTTGAGTTCCTGGCGCCGTCCGCATGGCTGCCCTGGCTGCGTCCGGGTGTGCCGTTCGAGGTGCGGGTGGATGACCTGGGGCATACCGTAACCGCGCAGGTAGCGCGGTTGGGTGCCCGGGTGGATCCGGTCAGCCAGGTTATCAAAGTTTACGCCGCGCTACCCGCGGATGCGCCAGGCCTGATGGCCGGCATGTCGGTTGGTATCGCGGCACCGCCCAGGACGGGCCAGCCGTGAATAGTGGAAAGCCGCCGATGCGGTCCTCCATCCCATGCAACGACCATCTGATCACGAGGCTCCCGTGACCAACGACATTTCTTCTCTGTCTCTGTCCTGCAGCGTGAGCCCGAAGACCGGGCGTCGTAAGCTCAAAACGAGCCGCATGGCGCTTGAACCGCGTATGATGTTCGACGGCGCGATGGGGGCCTCGGTTGCGGCGGCCGCCAAGCCGCCGGTGCCTGTGGCCGATGCGGGCAGCGATGCCGGCGGCGACGCTGGTTCCGGCGCGGGCCCGGCTTCCACCCCCACCGCTGGCGCGGTGATGGCGGTGGCGCCGACGAGCGACGCCAACAAGGACCTGGCGCAGACCGTGCAGGACGCCGCCGACGAGGCGACCGCCGCGATTGACGCCTGGCTGGCGCGTCCCGGTGCGGCTGGTGAGTTGGCGGCGATCTTCTCGGGTGCTGGCGATGCCGGTTCGGCCGCCTGGATGCAGCAGGCCCAGGCGCTGTTGAACGGCCAGGCTGATGGTCAGTTGCCGACGCTGGAATTGCGCAGCAATACGGAAATGGGTGGGGCGCTGGGCGCTTTCGCCGCCGCCGGCCCCGATGGGCAGGCCAAGATTTACCTGAACTCGGATTGGGTGCGCGGTGGCGCGACCAAGGCCGATATCGTGAAGGTGCTGGTTGAGGAAGCCGGCCACAGCCTGGACAAGCGGCTGAATGGCGCGGTTGATACAGCGGGCGATGAGGGCGACCTGTTCTCGGCCGCGGTGCTGGCGACGCCGCTGACCTCGGCCCAGCAGGCCGAGATTCTGGCGAATAACGACCATGCGACGCTGACGATTGACGGCAGCAAGGTGAAGGTTGAACTGGCCGAAGATCGCAGCGTTTACCGCAACGGCTATGACAACCAGGGTTACGACCGCAACGGCTATAACCGCGAAGGTTATAACAAGGACGGTTACAACCACGACGGTTTCAACAAGGCCGGCTACAACAAGGACGGCTACGACCAGAGCGGCTACGACAAGCACGGCTTAAACAAGGATGGTTATGACCGCACGGGTCATGACAAGAACGGCTATGACGCTGAAGGCTACGACCGGAACGGCCGTGACCATGATGGCCGTGACAAGAACGGCTATGACCGCAGCGGCTATGACCGCGACGGTTATGACAAGAACGGCTACAACCACGAGCACCGGAGCCGCAGCGGCGATAGCCAGTACGACGGCGACGGTCGCGACAAGGACGGCTACGACCAGAACGGTTATGACCGGGACGGCAAGAACCACGACGGCTACCATGAAGATGGTGGCGATGCGCCGGAGCTTGGTGCGCCGAAGATCCTCTCGGTTGTGCAGTCCGAAGGCGCCTATTGCCCGGATGGTGATATTGAAACCAATGTGGCTTTCGGCGGCGAAGGCGGCCAGGTCATTGAGGTTGAGGCCGATGGCAATGTTGAGCTGACGCTGTTCCAGGTGGGCAGCGATGGTCATGACGTGGCGGTTGATCCGACCAAGTACACGGTGACCGAATCCATCGTTGACCCGACCAAGTACACCGTGAACTTCGCCAGCGGCTTCACGCTGGCGGACGGCACCTACTACTTCACCTCCTCCTCCACCCATCTCTCAGTGCAGGTTTACAGCACTGAAGGCGGCGGCGGTGGCGGCGGCGAGAACAACAACGAAAACAACAACAACAACGAAAACAACAACGAAA
>CANFIE010000220.1 GCA_947446625.1 Acetobacteraceae bacterium
CGAAACTACCCGCTGAAATTCGACAGCGCCGGCTGCCAGGTCATCCCCGGTTATTTCCGCAATGGCCGCATGACCGGCCCCTGGGCCGAGTTCTGCCGCGCGCTCGGCACCGTCTCCGAGGATTTCACCCCCGACCCCAGCCGCAACCAGGAAGCCGAGAATTACAGCTACATGCTGCTGACAGGCCGCGAGGCCCGGCTGCTGGCCGAGGGCACCGCACCCGAAGGCCTGCGCCGCCTGCGCTTCGGTTCTTCCGGCGCCGGCGTGCTGGCCCTGCGTGCCCGGCTGCGCCAAACCGGCACCAGCAACCGGTTTGACGCCGAAACCCAGCGCGCCCTGATCCGCTGGCAGCAGGAGCAATCCACCCAGGCCAGCAGCATCCTCACCCCCGAGGATGCCGGTCAGCTTGGGCTTACGTTCTAAGCGGCTTATTCACGCCCAGCGGCGCCAGCGTCTCGGCCGATCAGGCGCCAGCGTTGTTTGAGAGACTGATTCACCGCGCAGGCGGTACCGCCTGTGCGGATCAGGCTCTGGCCGGCGGCGTAAACGCCCGCACTGGCGGCAGGTTGCCGGTGAACTTCTCCACCTGCACGCAGCTCAACTGCCCGGTGCAGCCCTGCGCCAGCGCCGAGGTGCCGACATCCCGCGTCAGCACATTCGGGTTGCCATGCACACACAGCGACCCATCCTCATTCGGGTCCTCCGGGTCAAACCACGCTCCGGTCGGCAACTGCACCACCCCCGGCATCACATCCGTGCTCAACGCCGCCGAGGCCAAACACGCCCCCCGCGCATTGAACAACCGCACGATATCGCCGCTGTTGATCCCACGCGGTGCCGCATCGCCCGGATGAATCCGCATCACCTCGCGCCCGCGCCGCTTGCTGGCCGCGCTGGTGCCGCCGAAATCCAGCTGGCTGTGCAGCTTGCTGGCCGGCTGATTGGCCACCAGCCGCAGCGGTTCCGCCGCGCTGGGTACATCCTTCGGCGCCAACCAGGCCGGGTGGCCAGGGCAGTCGGCGTAGCCAAACCCGGCAATTTTGGCCGAATACAGCTCAATCCGCCCGCTCGGCGTCGGCAGCGGATGCGCCTCGGGGTCGGTGCGGAAATCCCGCAATATCCCGCCATCATCCTCGGCCTGCGGCAGCATTACCTCACCGAGTTCCCAGAATTCCTCAAAGCTCGGCGCTTCCAGCCCCTTGGCGGCCAGGGCTTCCTGCGTCTTGCCGTACATCCAGCGCAGCCAATCCTCAGGCGTACGCCCTTCGGTAAAGGCCTCGGCCTTGCCCAACCGCTCCGCCAGCGCCGAGAAAATCGCATAATCATCCCGCGCCTCGGCAAAGGGCGGCGCAATGCGGTGCATCGCCACCATCAGCGGGTCGGTGCTGCTGCTGCCAATATCCTCGCGCTCCAGTGTCATCGTCACCGGCAGCACAATATCGGCGTGGCGCGCCGTGGCAGTCCAGGCAATCTCATGCACCACCAGCGTCTCCACGGCGCGGAACGCCTGGCGCAGCCGGTTCAAATCCTGGTGGTGATGGAACGGATTGCCCCCCGCCCAATACACCAGCTTCACATCCGGGTAGGGCAGGCGCTGGCCGTTATAGTCAAACGGCTGGCCCGGCTGCAGCAGCATGTCCGAAATCCGCGCCACGGGAATGAACCCCCGCACCCGGTTTTGCCCCTGCGGCAAGGATGCCGTGGGCACCGCATTCTGCCGCCGGCCATAATGCGCCAGGCTGCCCAGCGCGTAGTTGTAGCCACCACCCGGCAGCCCGAATTGCCCCAGCATCGCGGTCAGCACGGTCGCCATCCACACCGGCTGCTCGCCATGCTCGGCGCGTTGCAGGCTATGCGCCATGGCCACCAGCAGCCGCTTGCCCACCAGCCGCCGCGCCAGCACGCGAATGGCCTCGGCCGCCATCCCCACAATCGGCGCCGCCCAGGCGGCATCCTTGGCCACTCCGTCGCTCTCACCCAGTAAATACGCCGAAAACGCCGCCCAGCCCGTGCAGTACTTCGCCACAAAGGCCTGGTCGTGCAGGCCTTCGCTGGCCAGGGTATGTGCCAGGGCCAACATCAGCGCCGTGTCGGTATTCGGCGTTATCGGCAGCCACTCGGCCTCGCACTCCGCCGGCAGGTCGTCGCGCAGCGGGCTGATCAGCACAAACTCGCAGCCCCGCGCCCGCGCCGCCGCCATGCAGCCGCGCTCGATATGCTGGCTCACTCCGCCGCCGCCCACCGCGCTGTTCTTCAGCGCCATGCCACCAAAGGCCAGCACCAGCTCGCTATGCGCCGCCACCGCTTCCCAGGTCACGTTGTGCCGCGCCACGGCGTCGATCGGCCCCAGGATATGCGGCATGATCACGGTGGAAGCGCCGGCCGAATAGCTGTTCACGCTGCGCACATAGCCACCCAGCGTGGTGTTCAAAAACCGGTGCACCTGGCTTTGCGCATGATGAAACCGCCCGGCCGAGGACCAGCCATAGCTGCCGCCGAAAATCCCCTCCGGCCCATGCGCGTCGCGCACCCGCGCCAGCTCCTTGGCCAGCAGGTCCAGCACCGCATCCCAGGCCATGGGCACATATTCGTCGCGCCCGCGCCGGTCATCGGCGCCGGGGCCGCGTTCCAGCCAGCCGCGCCGCACCATGGGCTGGGCAATCCGCGCCTCATGCCGCAGCGCGTCGGGGAAGTTCTGCAGAATATCGCTGGGGTCGGGGTCGCCGCCATGTGGCACCACCACCAGCTTGCCATCGCGCCAGCCGGCCCGGAAGGCACCCCAATGCGAGCTATGCGGCAGCAATCCATCCGGTGCCATGGTCATTCCCCCAAATCAGGCGGCGCATGCTGCCCGCCGGGCTTCGGGGGCGCAACCTATTCCACCTTGGCGCCGCTGGCCTCCACAATGCCGCGCCAGCGTATCTGCTCGGCCGCCACAAAGGCGCGGAAGCGGTCCAGGAACAGCCCCTGCATCCGGTCGCTATCGGTGCGCGCCGCCCAGGCCGCGGCGGTTTCGCTGGCCAGAATCGCCTCGCATTCCACCGCCAAGCGCCGGGCAATCTCCACGGGCGTTCCCGTCGGCAGAAACAACCCGCTCCAGACGCCCAATTCCGCCTCGGGGAAGCCCGCCTCCTTCATGCTCGGCACCTGCGGCAGCTGAGTCATCCGCCGTCCGCCGGTCACCGCCAAGGGCCGCAGCCGCCCGGCCTCAATCAGCGGCCCGCTGGTTACGGCGTAGTCGAAAATCAGGTCCAGCCGTCCCGCCGCCACATCGGCCAGCGCCGCCGGCGTGCCCCGGTAGGGCACATGGGTCAGCTCAATCCCCGCCACCTTGGCGAACAGCGCCCCGGCCAAATGCACCCCGCTGCCAATCCCGCCCGAGCCATAGGTCAACCGCCCTGGATTGGCCCTGGCCACCAGCACCACATCCGCCAGGGTCGTGAAGCGGCTGTTCGCGCCCACCACGGCAATGTTCATATCCGCGAACAGCGCATGCACCGGGATGAAATCCGCCAGCGGGTCAAACGGCAGCCGATACAGCGCCGGATTGCTGCCATGGGTACCCATGGTGCCGAACAGCATGGTGTAGCCATCCGGCCGCGCCCGCGCCGCGAATTCCGTGCCGATATTGCCGCCCGCGCCGCCCTTGTTTTCCACCACCACCGGCTGCCCCAGCCGCGGCGCCAGTTGCTGCGCCATGAAGCGCGCATTGCTGTCCGGCAGCCCCCCGGGCACGAAGGGACACACCATGGTAATCGCCCGGCTCGGCCAACTCTCCTGGGCCAGACCAATTGGGGCCAAGGCAGGGCTGGCCAGCGCGCTGGCCAGCAGGGTCCGTCGCTTCAGCATTGTTTTTGTTTCCTCCCCTACACAGCGTCAGTCGCAACAACTCGGCGTATCCGGCGCGCAGCAGCTTGCACCATCCTGCACGCTATGGGCATCCCGTCCGCCCGGCAGATCCATGGCCGGGTTGGCCACGAAGAAATTGTTCGGCTTCAGCATGAAGCCGGCATACTCCACCGGCATCACCGGAAAATCCTCCGGCTTGCACACATGGGTGTGGCCAAAGCTGTGCCACAGCACCACATCGGCATTCTCCAGCGGCCTGTTGCCGGCAATGTAGCGCGGCAGGCCATCGCCGCCGGCATGCTGGTTGGGGTAGTCGCCACTGGCGTATTTCTCGGCCGGGTCATAGGCGGTAACCCACACATGCTTGGTGGCAAAGCCGCCGCGGCTGCGCACCGTGCTGCCCTCGGCCGCCAGCATCAGCGGGCTGGGGTTGCCCACCAGCTTGTAGCCAGGGTGATTCCCCACCACGTTCCGCTTGTTGGGGTTCACCACCTTCCAGAACCGCCCGGTCCGGCCATCCAACTCCCGCGCCGCTTCCTGCTCGCTCTTCAGCACCCGCCCGGTGGTGTCGAACACATTGCCAAAGGGATTCTCCGGCCCCATCGGCCGCGGCACGAATTCATGCTCCGTCACGCTGTTGCCCTGGCCATCCACCGCCATGTGCAGCCGCGCGTTGAAGAAATGCTGGTGCGTCGGCCCGCCCAGGCCTTCCGCCACCATGCCACCCCAGGGATAGGCCGCACCCGGCGCCACGCCCGTGGTCTGGATAATCCCGGTCAGCTTCGCTTCCAGCTGAATCGTGCCGTCCAGGTACAGGTACCAATAGAAGCCGTAGTCGTAATTCCCCACCGTGGCGAAGAAGCTCACCACCAGCCGCCGAGACCGCCGCACCTCGAACACCCCGGTGCGGAACTCGTAATGCTTCCACAGCGTGCCGTAGTCTTCCTCATGCATGCACACGGCGTTCTTCATCACAAAGGCATTGCCCTCGTCATCCACCGCCGGCACGTCGAAGTAGCGGATCAGCCCCAGGCAATCGCAGCCCAGTTCCAGCTGATTGGCCAGCTTGCCCAGCCCGTATTCGCCGGCGTCAAACGCGCTTTTCCAGTAATGGCTGTGGTTCGGGTCGGCATAGGGCACGCACATCTCGGTCACGCTCGCCCGGTACAGAATGGGCCGCAGCGTCTCGCCCTCCTGCCAGCCCAGCTGATGCAGCACCAACCCCTCACGCGGGGTGAAGCCAATGCGGAAGCGCCAATTCTCCCAGGCCACCGCCCAGCCATCCACGCTGAAGCTCGGCCCCTTCGGCTGGCTGATGCTCAGCGGCTGCAGCGTCTCACGCGGCTTGCCCAACGAGGCCGTGTCATACGGAAAATCCCGCAGCGGAATCGGCGTATCCCGCCCATCATCCACCAGCTCCACCACCCGCTCGGCCAGCAAATCCACCACCGCCACCAGGCCCTCCACCGGGTGGGCATAGCCATTGTCGGTGCGCGATGACCGCACGAAGCTCGTT
Organism: Acetobacteraceae bacterium; assembly: GCA_947446625.1. Classification (GTDB taxonomy): domain Bacteria; phylum Pseudomonadota; class Alphaproteobacteria; order Acetobacterales; family Acetobacteraceae; genus CAIMOR01. Next base: position 5,366 of record CANFIE010000220.1, read on the forward strand.
GCCCGCAGCAGCCGCTTGCCCTTGTAGGCTTCCTCGCCAAAATACCCGGCCGAGAACGGGTCCACCTGCACATGTTCCATCGCGGCATCGCTCACGCCGCGCCGCCGCATCGCCGCCTGCCAGCCGGCATCGGCCTTCACGATGCGTTCGCAGGCAAAGAACTCCTCAATCATGATCGGCGCCTGGCCATAGGGCGCCTGGTCCAGCGGCATCCGCTTCCAGTCGCGCACCACGCCCGCGTCCAAATCCACCACCGCCTCGCAGGTCTCGCCCGTGGCGCGGTCCAGCACCATGGCAAAGGCCTCACGCGGGCAGGCTTCGCCAGCCAGCACCCGCGCCTTGTTCGGCTCCTGCAACTGCACCACGGGGAAGCGCGCCTTCGGCCCCAGCTTGCCGCTCGCCTTCAGAATATCGCAGGCGCGCTGCGCCTCCGCGGTGCTCAACGGGTCCAGCGGATGGCTCATGGCAGTCTCACCTCATGGCGCGGCGCGTGCCAGTTGCGGGCGGCAACGGCCAGGCGCGGCAGGTCTTCAGCAAGCATCAATCGTGCCGCCACCAGCGCTTTGCCGGCGGCCACAATGGCGCGCACATAGCCGGCGGCATCGCCATAGCGTTCCTGCACGCTGCGGCGCGGGTCGCCCGTCGCAGCCGCTTCCTCCGGCGTCTCGGGAAAGGGAATGGTGCTGCCGGAATACTCATGCAGCGCGCCCGGCGCATAACCCCGCGCCCGCAGGTTCCAGCCGGCATAGGTCGCCAGCGGCGCCGCCACCATCGGCGCCCGCACCCCGCCCAGATCATTGCCATCCGCATCCGGCGCCGGCACCAGCACGGTATAGCCCGCCGCATCCAGCACGCCAGGCGGCTCCCGCGTAATCACCCCGGTCGCATCGAAATCCGGCCCAAAATCCAGCAGCGGCGCCCGGCACGCCTCTCGCGGCAGCGCCACGCCGGGCAGGGCAGGGAAGCGCTCGCGCCACTCCGCAAAGGTCAGCCCGGTGCCATCACTGCGGCGCGGCATCCGGCTCTGGGGCGGCTGCGTGCCATCGGTCGCCCAGGCATCCATCGCATCCAGCAGGGCGCGGAACAGCATGCTGGTCCACACCACATTCTCCAGCTGCTGGCACTGGCCGCGCTGTGGTGCGCCCATCAGCGGGCTGGCGGCGTGCTGGCTGCCGCACCAATGGAAAAACCGCACATTCCCCGGCTCGGGCAGGTCATCACCCTGCGTGGTGGTATGCGCCAGGCTGCCACGCCGCTGCCAATACTCGGTCGCGCTCTGGCTATGAAACACCAGCGGGTCGCTCTCCGGCCGCTTGCAGATGGCATCCACCCGCCCGGTCAAATGGTCGGTCGTCTCGGCATAGGCAAAGGGGAAGCGATCCGCCGCGTTGAAGTGATCCTCATATTGCTGCCCGGCCGGCACGGTCAGGTTGCCAAACCGCCCGGCGAACA
>CANFIE010000221.1 GCA_947446625.1 Acetobacteraceae bacterium
CGGGCGCGGCGGGCGGCGCGGCGCCGGGGCGGCTGGGCTGGGCCAGGGCGGGGCCGGCCAGCAGCAGCGCGGCCAGGGCCAGAACCCCGGCCGAGCGGGACGGCATGGCGGATTTCAGCCCAACGAGGGTGGCTTCAGGGCTGCTGCGCATCAAATGGCTCCGGAAAACGGCGCCGGACAATGGCGGAAGCAGCCCAAGCGGGCAAGGCGGGGCGGATATAACCGCAGGTGCGTTGACCTGGGACCGGCCCCCCCCTATCTGTCCGCCACGCCAGGGTCCGCCCCGGCCCGACGCCCCGGGGTTTTGCCCCGACGGCGGCCGGCCGCCTAGCCGGGGGCCTTTCCCCGGACCCACCCGGAGTGTGAAGCCCCGCATGTTCGCCCGCATCGCCCGCGCCTTCTTTGGTACCTCGAACGACCGCGCCCTGAAGCGCTTCTCCGCCCGCGTGCCCGAGATCAACGCGCTGGAGGCCGAGCTTGTCGGCCTTTCGGATGAAGCCCTGGCCGGCCGGACCCAGGCCTTCCGCGAACAACTGGCCGGGGGCGCCACGCTGGACGATATCCTGCCTGCCGCCTTCGCCACGGTGCGCGAGGCCGCCAAGCGCGTGCTGGGGCTGCGGCATTTCGATGTGCAGATGATCGGCGGCATGGTGCTGCATGCCGGCATGATTGCCGAAATGAAGACCGGCGAGGGCAAGACCCTGGTGGGCACCCTGCCGGTGTACCTGAACGCGCTGGAGGGCAAGGGCGTTCACGTTGTTACGGTGAACGACTACCTGGCCCGGCGCGACAGCGAATGGATGGGCAAGCTCTACCGCTTCCTGGGCTTGAGCACCGGCGTGATTCTGCATGGGCTGACTGACCAGGAACGCCGCGACGCCTATGCTGCCGACGTGACCTACGGCACCAACAACGAATTCGGCTTCGACTACCTGCGCGACAACATGAAGTACCGACTGGAGGAGATGGTCCAGCGCGACTTCAACTACGCGATTGTGGATGAGGTCGACAGCATCCTGGTGGATGAGGCCCGCACCCCACTCATCATCAGCGGCCCGAGCGAGGACAGCAGCGACCTGTACCGCGCGGTGAACGAGGTGATGAAGGCGCTGGTGCAGGACACCTCCACCTTCGACAAGGACGAGAAGCAGCGCACCGCCAACCTGACCGAAGAGGGCAGCGAGACGGTGGAGCAGATGCTGCGCGACGCCGGCCTGCTGACCGACGGCAACCTGTACGACTTCCACAACGTGACGCTGATCCACCACGTGAACCAGAGCCTGCGGGCGCATGCGCTGTTCACCAAGGATGTCGACTACATCACGCGTGACGACAAGGTGGTGATCATCGACGAGTTCACCGGCCGCATGATGGAAGGCCGGCGCTATTCCGATGGCCTGCACCAGGCGCTGGAAGCCAAGGAATACGTGACCGTTCAGCCTGAGAACCAGACGCTGGCGAGCATCACCTTCCAGAACTATTTTCGCCTCTACCCCAAGCTTTCGGGCATGACCGGCACCGCCGCCACCGAGGCCGATGAGTTCGCCGAGATCTACAAGCTTGAAGTCATCGAGATTCCGACCAACGTGCCGGTGGCCCGCGCCGATTCCGATGACGAGGTGTACCGCACCGCCGCCGAGAAATACGCCGCGGTGGTCAAGCTGATCGACGCCGCCCGCACCCGCGGCCAGCCCTGCCTGGTGGGCACCACCAGCATTGAAAAGAGCGAGCTGCTGGCCGGGCTGATGAAGCAGGCCAAGATTCCGCACAGCGTGCTGAACGCCCGCTACCACGAGCAGGAAGCCAGCATCGTGGCCCAGGCCGGCCGCCCCGGCACCGTCACCATCGCCACCAACATGGCCGGTCGCGGCACTGATATTCAGCTGGGCGGCAACGCCGAAATGCTGGCCCGGCAGGAAGCCGGCAGCAATGAAGGCCCGGCCTATGACGCCGCGCTGGCCAAGCACAAGGCCGAGGTTGAGGCCCACCGCGAGGTGGTGCGCGGCGCCGGCGGGCTGTTCGTGATTGGCACTGAGCGGCACGAGAGCCGCCGCATCGACAACCAGCTGCGTGGTCGATCGGGCCGCCAGGGCGACCCCGGTGCCTCCAGCTTCTTCCTGAGCCTGGAAGACGACCTGATGCGGATTTTCGGCAGCGACCGCATGGGCGGCATGCTGCAACGCCTGGGGCTGAAGGAAGGCGAGGCGATCGTCCACCCCTGGATCAACAAGGCCTTGGAAAAGGCGCAGAAGAAGGTCGAGGCGCGCAACTTCGACACCCGCAAGAACCTGCTGCGCTATGACGACGTGATGAACGACCAGCGCAAGGAGGTTTATGCCCAGCGCAAGGCCTTCATGCAGTCCAGCGATGTCTCCGAGAGCATCGCCGAGATGCGGCACGAGAGCATTGCCGACATGGTCGCCACCGCCATTCCGGAAAACGCCTATCCCGAGCAATGGGACCTGGTGGGGCTGGACGCCAAGGTGCGTGAGAATCTCGGCCTGGACCTGCCGGTGATTGCCTGGGGCAAGGAGGAAGGCATCGACGAGACCGAGGTGCGCGAGCGCATCGAGGCCGCCGCCGACCAGGCCTTTGCCGCCAAGGCCGCCAATATCGGCCCCGACTTCATGCGCATGGTGGAGAAAAGCCTGCTGCTGCAGGTGTTCGACCAAGTGTGGAAGGAACATCTGCTGCAGCTGGACCATCTGCGCCAGGGCATTGGCCTGCGCGCCTATGGCCAGCGGGACCCGCTGAACGAGTATAAGAGCGAGGCCTTCCTGCTGTTCAACGCCATGCTGGGTGAGTTGCGCGAGCGCGTGACCAGCCTGCTGATGCGGATTGAGCTGGAACCCAACGCCCCGCTGCCCAGCCCGGAACCCATTCAGGTGACGGATATGAGCCACCCGGCCCCTGATGGCGCCGCCCAGGGTGGCGCACCGCTGGAAATGGCCAGCATGGGCACTGCCGCGCCCCGCGCTGCCACCCAGGGCGTGGACGCGAACGACCCCGCCACCTGGCACCGCACGCCGCGCAACGCGCCCTGCCCCTGCGGCTCGGGCCGCAAGTTCAAGGTGTGCCACGGCAAGCTGGCGTAAGGGGTTAATGCAAAAGCGGGCCGCGCCTGCGCAGCCCGTAGCGTGTTAGAGCACGATGCGCCCTGTTGGGCGCATCGTGCTCTATAACCATTTGAAACTAGAGCAAGAAATCCGGTCTGATGATTCCATCAGAATGGATGTTGTTCTAGCCCAGCGTATCCCGCAGCCAGGCTTCACCATCGCTGCCCAAATTGCTCCACACCGCGTTGGTGCCAATGCGGCTCACCAGCAGCAGGCAGGCGGGCTCGCCCTTCACCTGCAGGGCGCGGCGCAGATGGTCGCGCAGATAGGTTGGGGAAACCTCGGTCTCCGCCAGCACGGCACCTTCGGTCACTGCCCAATGCGCCGGCGCAATTTCGTATATCGCGTCGAACATCACCTTCGCGGCGGTGGAACCGGCGGGCAGGTCGTGGATCACCAGGGCTAGCGACACGTCACATCCTCATGGGTGCGCGCGAAGCATGCCAGGAACCGGGGCGGAAGCAAGGTTTCGCGCATCTGCTTCCGCCCGCGTATTCGTCAGCGCTGAATAGCGGCGTGCGCCGCCAGGCAGGCCATGTCCAGCAGCTGGTTCACGCTGGCATCCATCGAGACGATCTGCACCGGCTTGGCCAGCCCCATCAGCAACGGCCCGATGCTGGTGCCGCTGGTCAGCCGCGGCACCGCCTTGGTGAGGATATGCGCGGCATGCAGGCCGGGCATCACCAGCACATTGGCCGGCCCGGTCAACCGGCAGAACGGGTAGAGCGCCCGCAGCGCCGGGTCCAGCGCCACATCGGCGCTCATCTCGCCGTCATACTCAAAGTCCACGCCGCGCTCGTCCAGCAGCTTCACCGCTTCCCGCACGCTGCCGGGGATAACCCCCTTGGGGTCGCCGAAGTTGGAGAAGCTGAGGAAGGCCACGCGCGGCTCATGGCCCAGCCGGCGGGCGGCGGCGGCGGATTGCACCGCGATATCGGCCAGGGTCTGCGCGTCCGGCCGTTCATGAATGGCGGTGTCGGCCACGAAGACGGTGCCGGAGACGCGGGCCAGCATCAGTGTCAGGCCAAAAAGGCTCTGCCCCGGCGCTGGGTCAATCGCCATGCGCACGCCGTCCAGCGCCACCGAGTAGCTGCGCGTCACGCCGGTCACCATGGCATCGGCCTCACCCAGCGCCACCATGCAGGCCGCGAACACGTTGCGGTCCTGGTTCACCAGCCGCACGCAGTCTCGGTACAGCATGCCGTTGCGCTGCTGCCGGGCATACAGCCATTCGGCATAGCGCCGGTTGTGCGAGGAGATGCGGGCGTTGTGGATCTCGATGCCTGCCGGCATCTGGATACCCAGCGCTGCCGCCGTGGCGTTGATGCGTTCCTCGCGCCCCACCAGCACCGGGGTGCCGTAGCCGCTGCCCAGATAGGCGATGGCGGCGCGGATCACTTTCTCCTCCTCGCCCTCGGCGAAGACCACCTTCTTCGGGTGGGCCTGCACCCGCTCGGTGATGAACTCCAGCGCCGAGGCTGTGGCGTCCAGCCGCTTGGTCAGTTCACGCGCATAGGCGTCGAGGTCCTTGATCGGCTTGCGCGCCACGCCGCTGTCCATCGCGGCCTTGGCCACGGCGGGGGAGACGCGGCTGATCAGGCGCGGGTCGAAGGCGTTGGGAATGATGTATTCCGGCCCGAAGCGCAGCGAGGAACCCGCGCCCGCCGAGCCGACTTCCTCCGGCACATCCTCACGCGCCAGCAGCGCCAGGGCGCGGGCGGCGGCAATCTTCATGGCGTCGTTGATGGTGCTGGCGCGGGCATCCAGCGCGCCACGGAAAATGAAAGGGAAGCCGAGCACGTTATTCACCTGGTTCGGGTAGTCCGAACGGCCGGTGGCGATGATGGCATCGGCCCGCGCCTGGCGCGCTTCCTCCGGGGTAATCTCGGGGTCTGGGTTCGCCATGGCGAAGATGATGGGCGCCGGCGCCATGGCCGCCACCATCTCCTTGGTCAGCGCGCCCTTCACCGAAAGGCCGAAGAACACATCGGCGCCTTCCAGCGCCTGGCTCAGCGTGCGCGCCGAGGTCTCCACCGCGTGGGCGGATTTCCACTGGTTCATGCCCTCGGTGCGGCCGCGATACAGCACGCCTTTGGTGTCGCACATGGTGATGTTCTCGGGCCGCATGCCCATGGCGCGCAGCAGTTCGGCGCAGGCAATGCTGGCGGCGCCGGCACCGTTGATGACCAGCTTGGTCTTGGCCAGGTCTCGCCCGGTGAGGTGCGCGGCATTGATGAGGCCGGCGGCGGCGACAATGGCGGTGCCGTGCTGGTCGTCGTGGAATACCGGAATATCCATCAACTCGCGCAGCCGCTGCTCAATCACGAAGCATTCGGGCGCCTTGATGTCTTCCAGGTTGATGCCGCCGAAGGACGGGCCGAGGTAGCGCACGCAGTTCACAATCGCGTCCACATCCTCGGTGTCCAGGCACAAATCCATGCCGTCCACATCGGCAAAGCGCTTGAACAGCGCCACCTTGCCCTCCATCACGGGCTTGGAGGCCAGCGCGCCGAGATTGCCCAGCCCCAGCACCGCAGTGCCGTTGGAAACCACCGCCACGAAATTGCCCTTGGCGGTGTAGTCATAGGCCAGGGAAGGGTCGCGGGCGATGTGCAGGCAAGGCTCCGCCACGCCAGGCGAATAGGCCAGGGAAAGATCCCGCGCCGTCACCAGTGGCTTGCTCAGCCGCGTCTCCAGCTTGCCCGGCCGGCCCTCGGCATGCATCGCCAGGGCCTCTTCCGGTGTCACCCGCGCGGTGCGCACATCGGCAAGTGAAACCGGCGGCATATGGCCTTTGCGCGCGTCATCCATATTTCTCGTCCCTCGCAATCGAATCGGGTGGTCCCACCACCGCATTGAGCCGCGAGTTTCGCGCTTTCATCAGGGCTTTGGAAGGCACCGGCTTCGCGTTTGCGAAGTAAACCTCTGAAGTGGTTTAATTTAACCCCAGCCTGCGTCGGCAACTTAAGTGCGCGCATGCCTTACCAGCGCCGCCGCCGCAGGGTAGGAAACAAGAATGGATCGCTCCATTTCGCCACCGCTCTCGGCCGAAGGCGCTTCGCCCGCCATGGCCCAATGGTTCGCCGCCAAGGCGGAACATCCCGACGCCCTGCTGTTCTTCCGCATGGGTGATTTCTTCGAGATGTTCTTCGCCGACGCCGAGGCCGCCAGCGAGGCGCTGGACATTGCGCTGAGCCATCGTGGCAGCCACCAGGGCCAGCCCGTGGCCATGTGCGGCGTGCCGGCGCATGCCCATGAAACCTATCTGGCGCGGCTGATCCGCCGTGGCTTTCGCGTGGCCATTTGCGAGCAGATGGAAACCCCGGAGGAAGCCAAGAAGCGCAAGGCCCCGGCGGTGCGGCGCGACGTGGTGCGGCTGGTAACCCCCGGCACGCTGACCGAGGACAGCCTGCTGGAAGCCGCCCGCCCGGCCTGGCTGCTGGCGCTGACGCCCGCCGATGCCAATACGCTGGGCGCCGCCTGGCTGGATATTTCCACTGGTGCCTTCGAGACCGAGGCCCTGGCCCGCGAGGAGTTGCCCGCGCTGCTGGCCCGGCTGGAACCTGCTGAGATTTTGGCGCCGAAGGGCCTGCACCCTGGCGCCGTGGAGGTGGCCACGCCGCGCGACGCCACCCGCCGCGGGGGCCGCCCGTTTCGGGGGGCGGGGGGGGGAGGCGGAGGTGGCGTAGC
>CANFIE010000222.1 GCA_947446625.1 Acetobacteraceae bacterium
TATGCCTGGAGCGGCTGGGACCCGGAGACGCCGCGGGCCAATGGCAACCTGCGGATTTCGATACCGACGCTGGCGGGGCTGAGCGGGGCTTGCCGCGACGAGTTTGTGTTCGGCACGCGGATTGTGCCGGCGGATAGGCCGACCGCGCCACTTTCCTACCCTGCCGTGGTGGCGGCGGGCGGGCGGCTGACGGTGCAGCGCCGGCGCGAGGCGCCCGAGCGCGCGGTGGCGTTTGAGTTTGTCGGCGACCGCGCCATTCGGCTGCTGCCGGAAGGCATGGCGTTTGAGCGTGGCAGCATTTATCAGTTCCACTACACCGCCACCGGGGCGCGGCCGCTGGGGATTGGTTTGGTGGCGACGCGGGATTTAGTGGAATTCCTGCGCCGGGACGCGGCCAGCCCGCTGGCGGATTTGGCGCTGAGGACCGTGCTGGCGGTAGGGATCAGCCAGTCCGGCCGGTTCATCCGGCACTTTGTTGGGCTGGGGCTGAATGCCGATAGCGCCGGGCGCAAGGTGTTCGACGGCACGCTTTCGCATGTGGCCGGGGCGGGCAGGGTGTTCATGAATGAGCGCTTCGCCCAGCCGGACCGCACCGCCTGCTGGCATGAGGATTTCGCGTTCCCCGAGGCGTGGTTTCCGGTGGCGGCGGCGCGGTCGCGGGACCCGCTGAGTGGGGTGGAGGCGGGGCTGCTGACCGGCGCTGCGACCGATCCGCTGATGATGGAGAGCAATACCTCCACCGAGTATTGGCAGAAGGGCGCCAGCCTGACGCATTGCACCGCCGATGGCAGCGCCGACCTGCCGACGCTGCCTGGCGTGCGGCACTACCTGATGGCCGGCACCAAGCATGGCGCCGGGGCAGGGGGCAGCACGGCGCGGGGCAATGCGGCGAACCCTGGCAATCCGCACAATCCCGGCCCGGCGCTGCGGGCGCTGCTGGAGGCGCTGGCGCAATGGGTGGAAGCCGGCGTGGCGCCGCCTGACTCCCGGGTGCCGCGTTTGGCTGATGGTACGCTGGTGCCGGCGGCGCAGGTGCTGGCGGTGCTGCCGGTGGGCATGGCGGTGCCGCGCTTCGCCACCCCGGTGGCGCCGGTGGAGGATTGGGTGGCCGGGCGGCGGGCGCGGGCGGATGCCTGGGTGCCGCTGGTGCCGGCCGTGGGGCCGGATGGCAATGAGCGGGCCGGGGTAAGGCTGCCGGATGTGGCGGTGCCTCGGGGGCTTTATGCCGGGTGGAACCTGTATGCCGCCGCCGGGCTGGGCGGCGAGTTGGCCGACCGCGAAGGCAGCTTCATGGCGTTTTCGCCCGAGCGGCTGGCGGCGCTGTACCCCAGCAAGGCGGCCTATGTGGCCGCCGTGCGGGCGGCCAGCGCGGCCCTGGTGCAGGACCGGCTGCTGCTGGCCGAGGATGCGGCCGCCTTTGTGGCGCGGGCCGAGGCCGAGGGGCCGGTGCCCCCCGGTTGAGGGATTTTGCCAACGGCACGAGCTAATGGCTCGTGCCGAGCGGCCGAATGGCCGCGGAGGCGGCCCGCCCGACGCTTGAGGGCGTGAAAAGCTACTCCCCCCGGCGCAGGCCGGCGGATTCAATCAGATTGCGGAATTTGCTGTCTTCCTCGCGCATATAGGCCAGCAGGTCCACGCGGTTGCGCCAGCGGATGTTCATGTCCACGCGGTTCAGCCCGGCCACCACGGCGGGGTTGGCCAGCATGCGCTGGCAGCCGGCCTCGTAGCGGGCCAGCAGGGCATCGGGCGTGCCGGCGGGGGCGTAGATGCCTGTCCAGATATCGAATTCCAGATCGTAGCCGCTTTCCCGCATCGTCGGCGTGTTGGGGAATTGCGGGGCGCGCTGGGCCGACCACACCACCACCGGGTGCAGGCCGTATTGCCGCACCAGGCTGGCCTGGTCCGAGAGGGTTTCCACCGTGCCGGCCATCATGGCCTGCACCGCCTCGCCACTGCCGCGGAAGGGGATGTGGTTCATGGGGGTTTGCGTCAGCCGGGCCAGGGCGATGAGCGCCAGATGCGGGCCGCTGCCGACGCCGGCCGTGCTGTAGGCGTAGCCGCCGCCGGCTTCCCGCGCGCGGAGCATGAAATCCGCGATGGTGCGCAGGCCGGTGGTGGGCGGCGTCATGGTCACCATGGGCGTTTCCACCACCTGGCAGATGGGGGCGAAGGCGGCGATGGTATAGGGCGCCGGGCGCTGGAAGTTGGGCGCGATGATGGCGCCGCCCGAGGGGCTGAGCAGCAGGGTCTGGCCATCGGGGCGGGCGCGGGCAACCTCGGCCCCGCCCATGGCGCCGGAAGCCCCGGCGGTGTTCTTGATGATGACCTGGGTGCCCCATTCCTGCGCCAGCACGGGCTGCATGATGCGGGCAATGATGTCGGTGGCGCCGCCGGCCACGTAGTTCACCACCAGCGTAATGGGCTGTGGCTGGGCAGTGGCGGGCGGCGGGCTGGCGGCGGCCAGGCCGAGGGCAAGCATGAACAACAGGCGGCGCATTGGCGGTTCTCCCCTTGTTTTGGGGGAAGCCTAGCCCTATTCGCGGGGGATGCGGTACCTTGATGACTGGTTTTGGGAGAGAAACTGATGGCCGATGAAAACCCCCTGATTGTCAGGCGCGAGGGCGCCGTGGTGCGCGCCATCATGAACCGGCCGGAGCGGCGCAACAGCATCAGCACCGCCATGGGCGAGGCGTGGAGCGCGCTGCTGGCGGAGCTGAACGAGGACAAGACGGCGCGGGTGCTGGTGGTGAGCGGGGCGGGCGGGCATTTCTGCTCGGGCCTGGACCTGACCGAGGTGCAGAAGCCGATGAGCCCGGAGGAAAAGCTGGCCAGCCAGCGCGAGCGCAATGCGCGCACCGGGGCGCGCTTCGTGGGGATTTCCGAGCTGCCGCAGGTGGTGATTGCGGCGATCGAGGGCAGCTGCCACGCCGGCGGCCTGGGCTTCAATTGCTGCGCCGATATTGCCTTTGCCACCAGCACGGCCCGCTTTGCCGCGCCGGAAGTGCGGCGTGGCCTGGTGCCGGCGCAGATTCTGCCCTGGCTGGTGCGGCGCATGGGCCGGGCGGTGGCGACGCGCATGGTGCTGGAAGGCCGCGTGATAGACGCAGCCGAGGCCGGGCGGATTGGCCTGGTGCACGAAGTGGTGCCGGATGCCGAGGCGCTGGAAGCGCTGGTGCAGCGCACGGTGAAGGATGTGCTGGAAGGCGCGCCGGGCGCCCTGGCCGAGACGAAGATGCTGCTGCGGGCGCTGGGGCCGCTGTCTCCGGATGGCTATGCCGAGGCCGGCGCCGCCAGCTTTGGCCGCACCGCCAGCAGCCCGGAGGCGGCCGAGGGGATTGCCGCCTTCCGCGAGAAGCGCAAGGCGAGCTGGGTGGTGTGATGCGCATTCGTGAGGTGACCCCGGGCGACTTTGCCGCCTGGGCGCCGCTATGGGCCGGCTACAATGCGTTTTACGAGCGCGTTGGGCCAAGCGCCGTGCCGGAAGCGGTGACGCAGGTGACCTGGGCGCGCTTTCTGGACCCCGCCGAGCCGATGTTTGCCCTGGTGGCCGAGCGCGAGGGCAAGCTGCTGGGGCTGGTGCACTACATGTTCCACCGCAGCACCAACATGGTGGAACCGAATTGCTACCTGGCGGATTTGTTCAGCGTGCCGGAAGCGCGCGGCCAGGGCGTGGGCCGGGCGCTGATTGAGGCGGTGTATGCCCGGGCCAAGGCGGCCGGGGCGTTCCGCGTGTATTGGCAGACGCATGAGAGCAACGTGACGGCGCAGGCGCTGTACAACAAGGTGGCGGAACGCTCCGGCTTCATCGTGTACCGTCAGGGTTTGCTTTCGTCGTAGTAGTGGATTTCGAACAGCACGCAGCCGGTCTCGGACTTGAAGGGACCGTGCGCGGCGCCGGGTGGGCGGCAGGCATAGGCCTTGTCGGTGAAGCTTTCGCCGCCCTTGCCCTCGGCATCATTGCCCACGATGAGGTCGCCGGAGACGAGCCAGACTTCCTCCCAATAGTCATGCACGAAGGGGGCGGTGGTGAACTTGCCCGGCTCGAACCGCAGCAGGCGCGAGCGGTGGCCGCGCTTGTTGGTTTCATCCAGGAAGCCGGCGAGGATTTTCTGCTCGATGCCCGCGGGGTAGTAACCCGGGTTGTGCCAGCCCTCGGAGAAGTCGGGCTTGTGGAATTCCAGGTGTTCTTTCTCGATCATCGTCGCGGTCCTCAGTTGGGCAGCCAGCGGGTGGTGTAGCTGTGGCTGATGGTGCGACCCAGCACGGGGTCATGCAGGGACTGGCGGAATTTCTCACGTGCGCGGATGCCGCCATGCACCGGCAGGGTGCCGCCGAACATCAGCGTGCCGGGGGTGATGGGGCCGTTGATGGCCTCATAGCGGGCGATGAGGTCGGCCGGGGCGCGCATGGCCGCGACGCTGCCCTGCTGGTAGGTGGTGAAGCCGTTGCCATCATCCACTTCCGAGAGGATCTGCAACTGGTCCCAATGCGGGGCCACATCGTCCAGCCGCCACAGCGTGGCAGCGATGGGCTTGGGGCACATCTGCTTGCTGACGGTGATGGAATAGGCTTCCACCTTGCGGTCGGTGTGGTCGGAGCCGGTGCCGACCCACCAGCCATCATCCGTGCGGAGCAGGAAGAACTCGGCCTCGCCGCTGCTTTCGGCGCCGAGGCAATCCATCGCGCTGTCCGTGGTCAGCAGCAGGGTGCTGGCGCGGTAGAAGCAGGGCACCGTGGCGGGCGGGGCCACGCCGATGGCGGCGAGTTCCTCGATGTGTTCCTGCACCTTGTGCATGTCGCGGCCGGTCCAGCCGGCGATGACCAGGTTGGCGATGCCGATAGCGCGGGTTTCGCCGCGGCCATTGGCGTGGAATTCGAAGGTGATGCTGTGCATGATTGTTTCCTGGACGACGGATGGTTAGTCCGCTGTTGCGCCTGAGGCGCGGACGATGGCGCGCAGGCGCTCGGTTTCCTCGGCGATGAAGACGGTGAAGTGCGAGGCGCCGCGTGCCCTCGCCAGGCTGCCCGAGGCGGTGACGCGGGCGATGATGGCGGGGTCGCGCATGGCGGCCTCGGCGGCGGCTTCCAACTTGTCGACGATGCGTTGCGGCACATGGGCCGGCAGCACCAGGCCGAACCAGCCGACCGTGGTGACGTTGATGCCGGATTCCTTCAGCGTGGGGAGTTCAGGAAATGCCGAGACGCGGTCTTCGCCGGTGACGGCCAGCGCCTTCATGCGGCCGGACTTGGCGAGATCCGTGACCGCGCCGGAGATGGATTGGAACAGCACCTGCACGCGGCCTTCCATGAGGTCGGTATTGACCTGGGCGGATTCGCGATAGGGCACGTGCACCATTTGCGTGCCGGTGAGCATGTTGAACTGCACGCCCGCCAGATGCTGCGACGTGCCATTGCCGATGCTGCCGAAGCTGACCGCATTGCCCTGCGCCTTGGCCCAGGCGGTGAACTCCGCCACCGTGGAGACGGGCAAGGAGGGCGGCACCACCATCAGGTTGGGCACCAGCGCCAAGAGGGAAACCGGGGTGAGATCGGCATCCGGATTGTACGGCATGCTGCGGAACAGGAAGCGGTTGACCGCCATGGTACCGATGGCGCCGAGGCCCATGGTGTAGCCATCGGGCGTGGCGCGGGCGATTTGTTCGGTGCCGAGATTGCCGGCGGCACCACCGCGATTTTCGATGACGATGGGATGGCCGAGGCTGCGCGACATGTGCTCGGCGGCGATGCGGGCGATGAAGTCGCTGGCGCCGCCGGGTGGGTAGGGCACGATGAAGCGCATCGGGCGGGTAGGCCATTCCGCTTGCGCGAAGGCCGGGCTGGCGAGCGGCGCCAGCAGCAGGGCGCGGCGCGGGATCATGCGATTTCCGCCGCGCGTTTCAGGCTGGCCAGCATGGAAATGCCGAACAGGTATTCATGCGCCTTGGTGGGGTCGGCGGCAGTGCTGCTCAACTTGTCGTGGAAGGCCTGCATGGCCACAGGGTCTTTCGCCTCCAGGTTCTGCTTGTTCTGGATGGTCTGGCGCTGGACATGTTCCACCGTGACGCCACGGCGCTGGCGGTCATACAGATCAAGCAATGCATCGGGCGCGCCGTGGATGACCTGGGCGAGTTTTTCGCCGAGGTTGACGGCATCATGCACGCCGCCATTCAGCCCCATGCCGCCGAGCGGGTTGTTGATGTGCGCGGCGTCTCCGGCCAGCAGCACGCGGCCCTGGCGGAAGGTTTTGGCCACGCGCTGATGCACGCGGTACAGCGTGCGGTGGCGGATTTCATAGCCTGAGCGGCCGGGGATGATGCCGGCCATGCGTTCCGCGGCGAAGGCATCCGACATCACGGTTTCCTCGGAAACCTCGGCCGCCACGGGGAACATGGCGCGCCAAAGGCCGGGAACGCGGAGCAGGAAGAACCATTCGCCGGGGTCGGCGTAGTAGGTGACATCGGCAAGGTTGGGGATGTGGTCGGCGAACTCGAAGGGGGTGGAGAGCACGAGGAAACGCTCGGGCCAGGTGAAGCCTTCGAATTCGATGCCGGCGCTGCGGCGCACCGCGCTGTGCGCGCCATCGGCGCCGATGAGCCAGGGGGTGTGCAGCACCGTGCCATCGGCGAGGGTGACGCGGACCTGGTTGCCGATCTGCTCGGCGGATTCAACCTTTGCGTTGAAGCGCAGCTGGAAGTTCGGCTTGGCGCCGAGGATGCCGGCGAGAATGTGGGTGAGCTTGAACTGCTCGACCTGCACCCGGTAGGGGTGCTTGGCGACATCGGCGAGCAGGCGGAAA
>CANFIE010000223.1 GCA_947446625.1 Acetobacteraceae bacterium
AACACATCCACAATGCCGCCACGCATGGCGTATTCGCCATGCTCCATCACCGTGCCGGTGCGGCCATAGCCATTGGCTTCCAGAAACGCCGCCAGCTTCTCCGGCGCCACCCGCCCGCCCGGCTTCAGCGCCAGCACCGAACCCAGGAAAGCCTCGCGCGGCGGCACCCGCTGCACCATGGCGTTCACCGTGGTCAGCACAATCCGCGCCTTGTCGCTCGGCTCCAGTAGCCGGGTCAGCGTCGCCACGCGCTCCGAGATGATCTCGGGGTTGGGCGAAACCCGGTCATACGGCAGGCAGTCCCAGGCCGGAAAGCGCAGCACTTCCACGTCTGGCGCAAAGAAGGCCAGCGCCTCGGCCAGCCGCGCGGTGCGGGTGTCATCACGGCACACATGCAGCACCGGCGCCGCGGTTTCGGCCCGGCGCCGGGCCAGCAGCAGGGCGTCGAAGCCCTCGGGTGCGCCATGGACCTGAAGCAGTGTCACTTACGCATCCGTCCGATGGCCGGAGGGCCTCTTGGCCTGGAGGTCTGAATCGGCCGGACTGTTATCCGTCCCATCGGCGGCCGGCCTCAAATGCTCCGGCAGTCCGGCCCCCGGCGCGTTGCACTCGGCAATCAGCCGCGCCAACATCGGGCTGGCCACCTCATCCGGCACCGGGCGCCGGCCGCTCAGCCAGTCGGCCAAATCCACATCCCAATGCTCCATCACCGCCTCCAGCTCATCCAGCTCCGGCTCGGTCAGCGTGGCAATGTTACGCTGCACGAAGGCGCCGATCATCAAATCGGCTTCCTTCGTTCCTCGGTGATTGGCCCGGAAGACCATGCGGCGGCGGCGGGGGTCTAGTTCTGCGTCGGTCATGTCGTGGTACTTCGCTGTCGCTGGCATATAGGGAGGTATGGGAATCCTGTTAGCCCAAGCTGAGTCGCCCGGGGAGGACCCCCGGCTTACGCCCTTGTTCGCCGACTTGGCCAGCCTGCCCGGCATTGGCCAGGCCGGGGCAAAGACGCTTGCCAAGGCCCTGGCCAATGGCAGCGGCGGAGACCGCGTGCTGGACCTGCTGTTCCACCTGCCGACCGAAATCACCGACCGCACCGCCGCCACCGACCCCGCCCTGGCCCTGCACGGCGAAACCGTGACCTGCGAGGTGGAGATCCTGCGGCATGACCGCATTGGCCAGGGTGGCCGCACGCTCAGGGTCCGCGCCGTTTCCGGCACCACGCCGCTGGCCATTCCCATGTTCGGCAACCGGGCCGAGTTCGTGGAACGCCGCCTGCCCATCGGCGCCACCCGGCGCATCAGCGGCCAGTTGAAGGTGGACGCCTATGGCCGCTCCATTCCCAACCCGGACTATATCGAGCCACCGGACCTGATCCCAGAGTTCGAGCGTAAATGGCCGCTGACCCAGGGGCTGCACCAGCGCGCCATGGCCCGCGCCATGCGCCTGGCCCTCACCCGCCTGGCCGAGTTCCCCGAATGGCATGAACCGCATTTGTTGAAGCGCGAGGCCTGGCCCGCCTTCGCCGAGTCGCTGCACAGCCTGCAATATCCGGATGGCCCCGCCCCGCTGGAAAAGGCCCGCACCCGCCTGGCCTATGACGAAATGCTGGCCGGCCAGGTGGCGCTGGGCCTGGTGCGCCGCCGGGTTCGCCTGCGCCCCGGCACCGGGCTGGCCGGCACCGGGCACCTCCGCGCCCAGGCCCTGGCCGCCTTCGGCCACCAGCCCACGCCGTCTCAGGTGGCGGCCCTGGCCGAGATTGATGCCGACCTCGCCTCCCCCAACCGCATGCTGCGGCTGCTGCAGGGCGATGTGGGCAGCGGCAAGACGCTGGTGGCGGTGCTGGCCATGCTCCGGGCGGTGGAAAGCGGCGCCCAGGCCGCCATCATGGCGCCGACCGAAATCCTCGCCCGCCAGCACCTGCGCACCCTGACCCGCCTGTGCCTGCCCGCCGGAGTCCATGTGGCCATGCTGGCGGGCAGCGTGAAGGGCGCCGAGCGGAAGCGCGTGCTGCGCGGCCTGGCCGAGGGCGCGGTGCAGATCGTCGTCGGCACCCACGCCCTGTTCCAGGAGGCGGTGGAGTTCCGCAACCTCGGCCTGGCGGTGGTGGATGAACAGCACCGCTTCGGCGTGGCCCAGCGCCTGATGCTGGCCGAAAAGGGCGAAACCACCGACATGCTGGTGATGACCGCCACCCCCATTCCGCGCACCCTGCTGCTGACCCAATGGGGCGAAATGGCCGTCTCCCGCCTGGCCGGCAAACCCGCCGGGCGCCAGGCCATCGCCACCACCCTGCACGGCCTGCGCCAGTCGCCAGACGTCATCGCCGGCATCGGCCGGGCGCTCTCAAAGGGCGCCCGCTGCTACTGGGTCTGCCCAGCGGTGGAGGAATCGGAGGTGATGGACACCGCCGCCGCCGAAACCCGCTTCGCCGAACTGGCCGAACGCTTTCCCGGGCAGGTCGGCCTGGCCCATGGCCGGCAGGAAACCGATGTGCGTGAAGCCGCCCTGCGCGACTTCGCCGCCGGCAAAACCCGCCTGCTGGTCGCCACCACGGTCATCGAAGTGGGGGTGGACGTGCCCGAGGCCACCATCATGGTGGTGGAACACGCCGAACGCTTCGGCCTGGCCCAACTGCACCAATTGCGCGGCCGCGTTGGCCGGGGCAGCGGCGCCAGCTATTGCATGCTGCTGTATGATGAGGGACTGAACCAAACCGCCCGCGAACGCCTGCTGCTGCTGACGGAAACCGAGGACGGCTTTCTCATCGCCGATGCCGATTTCCGCCTGCGCGGCGGTGGCGAGCTGCTGGGCACCCGCCAATCCGGCGCCCCGGTTTTCCGCCTGGGCCTGGCCGATGCCGAGGCGCAGGAGGGCCTGGTCCACATGGCCAACCGAGACGCCGAGGCCCTGCTGGAACGCGACCCCGCCTTGGCCAGCCCGCGCGGCCAGGCGGTGCGGCTGCTGCTGGCGCTGTTCGGCAAGGCCGAGGCCATGGCGACGCTCCGGGCCGGGTAACCCTTGCAAACCCCGACCATCCGGTTAAATCCACAGGCCTGTCGTGAGACAGCGGGAGATAAATTTTGGCCGCGCTGATCGAGATTGAAAAGCTGACGAAGCGCTTCGGCGGCTTCACCGCGGTGGACGAAGTGTCCTTCAGCGTGAACCGTGGCGAAGTGCTCGGCTTCCTGGGGCCCAATGGCGCCGGCAAGTCCACCACCATGCGCATGCTGGCCGGCTTCATGCCGCCCACCGCCGGCACCGCCCGCATCTGCGGCGCCGATGTGGTGGAAAACCCGGTGGAGGCCAAGCGATCCTTGGGCTTCCTGCCCGAAGGCGCGCCCACCTACCCGGAAATGTCGGTCACCGGCTTCCTCGCCTTCACCGGCAGCGTCCGCGGCTTCCGTGGGTCGGAACTGAGCGACCGCGTGGCCCTGGCCATGGCGCAGACCCAGCTGGAAGGCGTCCGTCTCCAGCCCATCGAGACCCTCTCCAAAGGCTTCAAGCGCCGCGTCGGCCTGGCCCAGGCGCTGTTGCACGACCCGCCGGTGCTGGTGCTGGACGAGCCGACCGACGGCCTGGACCCCAACCAGAAGCACGAAGTCCGCGAACTCATCCGCCGCATGGCGCCAACCAAGGCCATCGTCATCTCCACCCATATCCTGGAGGAGGTGGACGCGGTCTGCACCCGCGCCATCATCATCGCCCGCGGCACCGTGATTGTGGACAAGCCGCCGCGCGAGTTGGAAACCGAAGGCCGCACGCTGGAGGAGGTGTTCCGGCGCCTCACCCTCGGCCCCGCGAAGGAGAGCGCGTGATGAATGGCATGCTGCGCCGTATCGCCGATCTCATCGCCGCCGCCTGGCTGATCTATGGCCCCGAGGGCAAGCTGGGCAACCTGCCCTGGCGCCCGGCCTGCATCGTGGCCAAGCGCGAATTGGCGGCCTATTTCGCCACCCCGGTGGCCTATGTGTTCATCGTCATCTTCCTGGTCCTGTCGGGTGCGCTCACCTTCACCCTGGGTGGCTTCTTTGCCCGGGGCCAGGCTGACCTCATGCCCTTCTTCGGCTTCATCCCCTGGCTGTTCCTGTTCCTGGTCCCGGCGCTCACCATGCGCCTCTGGGCCGAGGAACGCCGCCAGGGCACCATTGAGCTGCTGTTGACCCTGCCCATGCCGCAATGGCAGGCGGTGCTGGGCAAGTATCTGGCGGCCTGGGCCTTCTGCGGCATCGCGCTGGCCCTCACCTTCCCCATCTGGATAACGGTGAACGTGCTGGGCGAGCCGGACAACGGCGTCATCGTCTCCGGCTATGTCGGCTGCTTCCTGGTCGCCGGCGCCTATCTCTCGGTTGGTGCGGCCCTTTCGGCGCTCACCAAAAACCAGGTCATCGCCTTCGTCCTGGCAGTGGCCATCTGCTTCATCTTCGCCGCCGCCGGCAGCCCGGTCATCACCGAATTCCTCACCAAGCGCCTGCCGGTGCTGGCCGAGGTCGCCCGCGGCCTATCTGTGGCGGACCGTTTCGGGGGCTTTACCCGCGGCGTCATCGCGCTGCGGGATCTCGTGTTCTTCGGCAGCTTCATCGGCTTCTGGCTCTTCGTGAATGCCGTGGTGCTCGACCTTCGGAAGGCAGACTAGCGGCCCTGCCCGTGGCGCTGCCCCCCCCGGGGTGGCGCCACGGGCAGCAGGCCCCTCAACACAATGGCTCGCGCCGCACTGACGCTGGAGGGCGACACCGCCCGGAAGCACCAGTACCGGCCCAACCTGTAGGATGATTGCCATGGCCGATCTTGCCGCTGAAACCCGCGCCGCCCGCCGGCGCCTCGTCTTTTCCGGCCTGGGCATTGTCGCCGCGCTGGTGCTGGCCATTGGCGTCAACCTGGTGGCGGAACGCCTGCTGCCCCGCGCCCGCGTGGACCTGACGCAAACCCGGCTCTACACGCTCAGCGAGGGCACCAAGTCGGTCCTCTCGGGCCTGCGAGACCCCGTCACGCTGCGGCTGTTCTATTCCCGCCGCCTGGGTGCCGAAATCCCCACCTACGGCGCCTATGCCGACCGCGTGCGGGAAATCCTTGGCGAATATGTCTCCCGCTCCGGCGGCAAGCTGAAGCTGGAGATCTTTGATCCCGAGCCCTTCAGCGAAACCGAAGACCGCGCCATGGGCTACGGGCTGCAAGGCGTCCCGCTCGACCAGGGCGGCGAGCAGGTCTGGTTCGGCCTGGTCGCCGCCAACCTGGTTGACGAGGAACGCAGCATCCCGTTCTTCCAGCCCGAGCGTGAACGCTTCCTGGAATACGACCTCACCCGCCTGGTCTGGGAACTCTCCAGCCCGCGCCGCCCGGTGGTTGGCGTCATGTCCAGCCTGCCGCTGAACGGTGACCCGCGCATGGCCATGATGCGCCAGGGCGGCGGCCAGCCGGCCGTGGTGATGCAGCAGTTGCGCCAGTTCTTCACGGTGCGCGACGTGGCGCTTGATACGCAGATGATCGACGCCGACGTGCAGGTGCTGCTGGTGGCCCATGCCCAGCGGCTGACCGATGCGGCGCAATACGCCATCGACCAGTTCGTCATGCGCGGCGGCAAGCTCATCGCCATGGTGGACCCGCATTCGGAAAGCCAGGCCAGCCGCCCCGGCCCCAATGGCCAGCCGCCCACCGAAACCAGCTCCGCGCTGGACCGGCTGCTGCACGCCTATGGCCTGGAAACCCCCAGCGACAAGGTGGTGCTGGACCTGCGCGGCGCCTGGCGCGTGCGCGCCAACCCCACCGACCGGGTGCAGGCGGTGGACTACGTCGCCTGGTACAACCTCACCGCCGACAGCCTGAACCGCACCGAAGTCACCACCGCCCAGCTCGACCAGGTCACCCTGGCCTCGGCTGGCGAGGTCCGGCGGCGCGAGGGCAGCACGCTGGAATTCACCCCCCTGCTCACCACCTCGGCGCAGTCCATGCTGGCCGATGTGGCGCTGGTGAAGACCAACCCCAACCCGGTGCGCCTGCTGGCCGATTTCCGCCCCGACGGCCAGCGCCGCGTGCTGATGGCCCGGCTGCGCGGCGAACTCCGCAGCGCCTTCCCCGAAGGCCCGCCCGCCCTGGCCGAGGGCCAGACCCGGCCGGAAGGCTTCCCCGCCCATCTCGCCGCCAGCCAGGGCCCGGCCAATTTCGTGGTGGCGAATGACAGCGACATCCTGGAGGACCGCTACTGGGTCCGCGTGCAGGAATTCTTCGGCCAGCAGGTCGCCCAGCCTATCAGCAACAACGGCGTCCTCATCTCCAACCTGCTGGATACCTTGAGCGGCTCCGACGCCCTCATCAGCCTGCGCTCTCGCGGTGAAAGCCAGCGCCCGTTCGAGCTGGTGGAGAACATCCGCCGCAATGCCGATGCCCAGTACCGCCAGACCGAACGCGGCCTGCAGCAGCGGCTGGAGGATACCGAGAAGCGCCTGCGCGAACTGCGCCAGGGCAGCACCGCCCCCGGCGCCACCCCGCCGGCGGCCGGTGAGCGCAACCAGGCGCAGCAGGCCGTCATCACCCCGGAACAGCGGGCCGAGATCGACAGCGCCCGCGCCGAGATCCTGCGCACCCGCCGCCAGCTGCGCGCCGTGCAACTGGAACTGCGCCGCGACATTGAAGGGCTGGAGACGATGCTGCGCGTCGTCAACATCGCCCTGGTGCCGGCGCTGCTCACCATCTTCGCCATCGGCCTGGCCGTGGTGCGGCAGCGCCGCCGCGCCGCCGCCCGCGCCT
>CANFIE010000224.1 GCA_947446625.1 Acetobacteraceae bacterium
CGGCAAGGCGGGCGCCAGGTTCAGGATGATCAGCGCCCCGGCCTTGCGGGCACGGCGGATGAGTTCCACCGTTTCAATCGCCGGTACTTCCATTTGCAGCAGCAGCACCGTGTCCGGTGTCAGCGCCGCATCCTCCACCTGCGTGGCCAGCAGGCTGCCATTGGCGCCGGCGGCTACCGCAATCTGGTTCTGCCCCTTGGCATCCACGCAAACGGCAGCGCAGCCGGTGGCGCCATCAACTTGCGCCATACGGGAAAGATCCACCCCCGCCAGGCGCAATCCGCCCTGCGCGGCTTCGGCCAGGCCATCTCGCCCCACGGCACCGGCAAAGGCCACGCTGGCGCCATCTCGAGCGGCTGCCACGGCCTGATTGGCGCCCTTGCCCCCCGGCAGCACATGCATCGATTCGCCCAGCACCGTCTCGCCAGGGCGGGGCAGATGCGGCACCGGGAAGACCATGTCGGCCACCACGGAACCAAAGACCAGCACGCTCATGACGCCGTCCAACGGCCGAGCAGGAAGCCCAGGCCAAAAATCAGCAGCACCAGCACCCCGGCATCACCCCAAAAGGCATGCACAATGGGCGTCAGCACCACCACCCCCACGCCAAGCAGTGCGGCCCAGCCAAGACTGCCCAACCGACCAAGCCGGGACGGCGCCCTGCCCGCCGGCGTCTTCGACGCCCGAGGCTTGCGCGGAGCGGCGGCGCGAGGCGGCGACTTGCTGGCAACGGCACTCATGCCGGGTGGCCCAGCGTTTCCATCAGTTCACGCCATTCCCTGGGTGAAAGGCCACTGCCCTTCTGCACCGGGGCCTCGCCGGCCAACATGGCCTGCACCACCTTCAGCATGCCGGCGGAGAGCGTGACCGCGCCGAGGCGGAAATCGGCGAAGGCCTCATGGCAATGCGGCACCCAGGCCTGCACGGTCTTCAGCATGGCCTCGGCATAGACGCGAATTTCGTACTGCGCGTGGGCATCGGCCCGCAGGCTGAGGAAGTGGAACAGGTTGTGCAGATCGGTCTTCCAGTACCACTGGGTATAGGCATTCAGTGTCAGGTTCATGCGGGCGAGTTCCCGGGCCAGGCCTTGGCGGCCCGGGTCCACCGGTTGGCCGTTCTCGTCCTCGTTCAGCATGCCGACATAATGGTCGTAGTTGCGGGTGGCGTCCTCGCGCAGCAGGTTCAGCACCTGCGCGGCTTCCTCGCCTTGCAGAACGTCGCCACGGCCCTGGCGGTTGCTGGCTGACTGCGCCGCCAATTGCTCAGGTGCCGGAATGTAGAATTCGCGGTCCAGGATGGAATAGCGGGCGCTGTACTCGTTCACATTGGCGGTGCGATGCCGGATCCATTGCCGCGCCACGAAGATGGGCAGTTTCACGTGGTACTTGATCTCGCACATCTCGAACGGCGTGCTGTGCCGGTGCCGCATCAGGTAGCGGATCAGGCCCCGGTCCTCCGAGACCGCCTTGGTGCCGCGGCCATAGGAGACGCGGGCGGCCTGCACCACGGCGGCGTCGTCGCCCATGTAGTCGATGACCCGCACGAAGCCGTGGTCCAGCACCGGCATGGCCTGGTAGAGCATGGCTTCCAGCGCCGGCACGGTGGGCCGCAGGGTGCGGGCTTCCGCGGCCCGCGCGGCGGCGATCTCCTGCTGCTGCGACTCGGTAAGCGCCATGACAAGCCCCTGTTTGCTCGGCTGGGTTTAGCCGCTCTGGCCGGGCAGGCAAACCGGGGCGGCAAACTCCCCTGGAAATCCCGGCGCAGAGCGCCTATCTACCGGCTGTCGTCCGGGGGCAACCCCGACCGACTATGGTGATAAACGCGGCTTGGAATAATCGTTGTGGACCCGGGGGCAGTGCCCGGCACCTCCACCATCACCGCCCTTCCAACAGGCGGCACATGGGGGTGAAACAGGCTCGACACGCGTGGTAAAGAAGACGCTTTTGCCCGGCATTGTACCGCCGTTATCGGGCTAATCTCTAAGTGCGAACGACAACGTTGCACTCGCTGTTGCTGCGTAAGCAGTAAGAAGCGCGGTTCGGGGGGCACCGGGCAACAGAAGCCCCCTACTTTTATTGTAACGGTATGCCGTTCGCCAATTCAGGGGCGCGTTGCCGCGCCCCCACTCGGCTCAGGCCACGTTGGCAGCCAAATGCGGGAACATGACCAGCTTGGCGGCCTCGTCCATCTCTGCCTTGAAGCTGTGCTTGTCCTTCAGCGCCAGGGCGCGGGTGGCGGCCGGGCGGGCATTCACCGCGGCCACGAAGCGGCCGATATTCGGGTAGCCTGCATAGCCATCCAGCCCCAGCACGAAGGGCAGCAGTCGCGCCCAGCCCCACAGCGCCATGTCCACCACGGTATAGGTTTCGCCGAGCATGTAGCTGTGCTTGCCCAGTTGGGCCTCGATGATGCCCCAGTGCCGCTTGGCCTCGAACACGTAGCGGTTAACCGCATATTCCTTCGGCTCAGGCGCAAAGTTGCGGAAATGCACGCATTGGCCGGAATAGGGGCCGATGCCGCTGGCAATGAACATCAGCCAGGACAGCAGTTGGCCGCGCTCGGCATCGGTCTTCGCCGGCAGAAACTGGCCGGTCTTGTCGGCCAGGTAGAGCAGGATGGCGTTGCTGTCGAACACCGTGGCGTCGCCATCAACAATGGCCGGCACCTTGGCATTGGGGTTAATCGCCAGGAAGGCCGGGGCGTGCTGCTCACCCTTGCGGGTATCCACCGGATGCAATTCGTAGGGCAGGCCCATTTCTTCCAGGCACAGCGCCACCTTGGTGGGGTTGGGGGCCAGATTGTAGTAGAACTTGATCATGCTGTTCCTCCGCCATTGCTTGGCGGCGCATTAGGCATGGCCGGCGGCGCCGATACAATCGGGCCGAATGGCACGGTGGATGGGCGGCCCTTTCGGGCATGGATGAATTTTGCTAGCCTTGGGGCATCTGGGGGATTGCATGACCGATGACATCGCGCAGGCTGAAAGCCTGCTGCCCTATGCCCGTTGGACCGAAGAGGCGCTGCGCGTCGTGGTGGCCGACGCCCTGGATTACGCCGCGCTGCATGGCCTGCCCGGCGATCATCACTTTTACCTGACCTTCCGGACCGACTTTCCTGGGGTTATGATTCCGCCGCACCTGAAGGCGCGCTACCCGCAGGAAATGACCATCGTCCTGCAGCACCGCTTCTGGGATCTGAAGGTAGATCGCCAGGCTGGGCTGTTCTCGGTGGGGCTTTCGTTCGGCGGTGTTCCGTCGCTGCTCACGGTCCCCTTCGCCAGCATGACCGCCTTTGCCGACCCGCATGTGAAGTTCGGCCTGCGCTTCCATGAACCGGATGACGCCCCCGCCCTGGCTGAAGCCGAAGTCGCGCCGGAAGCCGAGACCACCCCACCCAGCCCTGCGCCCGACAGCAGCCCCCAGGTGGTGAGCCTGGACGCTTTCCGCCGCAAGCGGGACTAACCTCAGGGGCCTGGGACTTCAGCGCAGTTGGCTTGCACGGCAGGGTGGAGTATTGCCGGGCCAGACATGCGCCAGGCATTGGCGCCAGCGGAGACCCGCCCATGACGCCGCCCCTGGACCACGCCGCCGAAGGCCCCGCCCGCCCGGCAAACTTCATGTACAGCCCCATGCTGCCGCTGGGGGCCGATACCACCCAGTATCGCAAGCTGGATATCGCCGGCGTTTCCACCGTCCAGGTGGAAGGCAAGACCGTGCTGAAGGTGAGCCCGAAGGCGTTGGAAGAACTCGCCTTCCAGGCCTGCAAGGATGTTTCCCACCTGCTGCGCCCGGCGCATCTGCAGCAGTTGGCCAATATTCTCAAGGACCCCGAGGCGAGCGCGAATGACCGCTTCGTGGCGTTGGACCTGCTGAAGAATGCCAGCATTGCCTCCGGCGGCACCCTGCCGATGTGCCAGGACACCGGCACCGCCATCGTCTTCGGCAAGAAGGGCCAGCGGGTCTGGGTAATGGGCGATGAAGAGGAAGCGCTGAGCTACGGCGTGCATCGCACCTACACCGAGACCAACCTGCGCTATTCGCAGATGGCTCCGCTGTCGATGTTTGACGAAGTGAACACCGGCAACAACCTGCCGGTGCAGTTCGATATCTATGCCAGCCCGGGCGACTACCACGCCGACGAGTTGCACCTGATGTTCGTGCTGAAGGGTGGCGGCTCGGCCAACAAGACCTTCCTGTTCCAGCAGACCCGTGCGGTGCTGAACAAGGCCAAGCTGATGGCCTTCATCGAGGAAAAGGTGAAGACGCTGGGCACCAGCGCCTGCCCGCCCTACCACCTCGCCATTGTCATCGGCGGCACCAGCGCCGAGATGACGCTGAAGACGGTGAAGCTGGCTTCCACCAAGTATCTGGATGCGCTGCCGACCACGGGTGACAAATCCGGCCACGGCCTGCGCGACCCCGAGTTGGAAGCCGATATTCTGAAGATGACGCAGAACATCGGCATCGGCGCGCAGTTCGGCGGTAAGTATTTCTGCCACGACGTGCGCGTGGTGCGGCTGCCGCGGCACGGCGCCTCGCTGCCCATCGGTATCGGCGTTTCCTGCAGTGCCGACCGGCAGATTAAGGCCAAGATCACCCCGGAGGGCGTGTTCCTGGAGGCGCTGGAGCGTGAGCCGGCGCATTACCTGCCGGAAGCCACGGACGAGATCCTGGGAGGCGAAGTCGTCAACATCGACCTGAACCAGCCGATGAGTGCCATTCGCGCCACGCTGACGCGCTTCCCGGTGAAGACCCGGGTGAGCCTGACCGGCACCATGGTGGTGGCGCGCGACATTGCCCATGCCAAGTTGCAGGAACGGCTTGATGCCGGCCTGGGCATGCCGGACTACATGAAGAACCACCCGGTCTATTACGCCGGCCCGGCCAAGACGCCGACAGGCATGGCCACCGGCAGCTTTGGCCCCACTACGGCCGGGCGGATGGACAGCTATGTCGAGGCCTTCCAGAAGGCCGGTGGCAGCTTCGTGATGCTGGCCAAGGGCAACCGCAGCAAGGCCGTGCTGAACGCCTGCAAGAGCTATGGCGGCTTCTACCTCGGTTCGGTTGGCGGCCCGGCAGCGCGCCTGGCGCAGGACTGCATCAAGAAGGTGGAAGTTCTGGAGTATGCTGAACTGGGCATGGAAGCGATCTGGCGCATCGAGGTAGTGGACTTCCCCGCCTTCATCGTGATGGATGATAAAGGCAACGATTTCTACGAGGGGTTGGAGTAATGCGCCGGCTGATCTCCTCCGGTTCGAAGTTCGAGGATGAGATCGGCTATAGCCGCGCCGTGGTGGATGGGGACCATGTCTTCGTCTCCGGCACCACAGGCTATGACTACGCCACCATGACCATTGCCGAGGATGTGGTGGCGCAGGCCGACCAAGCTTTCCGCAACATCGCGGCGGCACTTGCCCAGGCCGGCTGCACACTGGATGACGTGGTGCGCGTGCTGTTCATCGTGCCTCGGCGCGAGGATTGGCAACCCTGCTGGCCGGTGGTGAAGCGCTATTTCGGCAAGGCCAAGCCGGCCTCCACCCTCATCCACGCCGGGTTGCAAACCGACGCCATGCGCATTGAGATTGAAGTGACCGCCCGTATCCCAAGCAAAGGAAACTGATAAAAATGCGGTTTGCTGTGGATCGCCTCGACCATCTGGTCATCAATTGCCGCGACATCGAGACAATGGCGAGTTGGTATCAGCGCGTGCTGGGCATGGAGCGGGAGAATTTCGGCAAGGCCAACCGCACCGCGCTCAAATTCGGCGGCCAGAAAATAAACCTGCGCCCCTTTGCCCACCCCACCGAGGACTGGATCGCGGCGGCGGATTGCTCCACCGGCACGCAGGACCTCTGCTTCATCGTCACCGTCACATCGGACCAGGTGGTGCACCACTTCCGCGACTGCGGCGTGGAGATCCACGAAGGCCCGGTGGAGAAGACTGGCGCGCTGGGGCAGATGACCAGCGTCTATACCCGCGACCCTGAAGGCAACCTGATCGAGGTTTCCTCTTACTCCGGCTGATGCGCCACCTGCAGAAGCGCAGCTTCGCGCTGGGCGGCCACCGCACCAGCGTGGCACTGGAGGCCGAGTTCTGGGCCGCGCTGGAAGCCGTGGCACTGCAGCGCGGTTGCAGCCTCTCGGCCCTGCTGGCGCGGGTAGATGCCGACCGCGCCGATATCAGTGTGCCGCTGGCCAGCGCCTTGCGGGTGCTGGCCTTGCTTCAAGCGGCGAAGCGTTAAACCACTTCCACCCGAGCGGCCTTGGCAATATCGCCCCACTTGCTGCGCTCGGCACGCATGAAGGCCAGTTGTTCAGCCGCGCTCATGGCCTGGGTGGCGGCGCCGTTCTCGCGCAGGCGGCCGGCATATTCCTCCTCCAGCGCCACGCGGTTGATGGCGGCATTCAGCCTTTCGATGATCTCGGGCGGCGTGGCCTTGGGCGCCATGTATGCGTACCAGGCCACGTAGTCGGTCTGGTCCAGGCCTAGCTCGATTGCCGTGGGAATTTCCGGCGCCCGCGGCGAGCGATTGCGCGAGGTCAGCGCCAAGGGGCGCAGGCGACCGCCACTGATATGCCCCCAACCGGCACCCAGGCTGTCCACCATCACCGGCACGCGCCCGGCCACCACATCCAACTGCGCCGGCGGCGTGCCACGATAGGGCACGGCGGGCATATCCAGGCCATGGCGCAGCTTGAAGCCTTCCACGATCAGGTGGTTGATGGTGCCGGCGCTGGGCAG
>CANFIE010000225.1 GCA_947446625.1 Acetobacteraceae bacterium
CCATCCACGCTGGCCGGCGCATCCATCGGGTTCAGCAGCCGCGCCACGGTATTGATCGGCGAACGCAGCCCCAGCAGCGCCCGCAACCCCAGCAGCCGCTCCAGCCCCGGCGCCATGGCGGCCAGCGGCATGAAGGCAAAGTTCCGCGCCGCCAGCCCAGTCAGCGCCTCCGCCCGCCCAGCCGCCACCGGCAGCCCGAGCTCGCGCAGCCCGGCCTCGGTGCTCTGGCCACTCGTAAAAGCGTTGTCGCCGTGCATCAGCACCTTGTGTCCGGCCTGCGCCAGCGCCAGCGCCGCCAGCAGATACCAGGGCGCACCCCGCGTCTTGCCGGCGCCATAGCTCGGCCAGTCCAGATCCACCGGCCCCGGCGCCGCCGCCACGGCCTCGCGCGCCGCTTCCACCAGCCCGGCCACCTCGGCGCTATCCTCGCCCCGATAGCGCAGCAGCATCAGGAAGGCGCCCACCTGCTCCGGCGCCGCCTCGCCAGCCAGCACCATACCCAGCGCCGTCCGCGCCTCGGCGCGCGTCAGCGCCCGCGAACGCCCCGGCCCGCGCCCCAGCGTGCGGACATATTGGGCAAAGGGGTGTTCGGGGGTGTCGTCTTCGGTATCAGGCGGCGGCATGGGCGGCAGTATCGCCCAGCATGAGGGGCTGCGCCATGGCCACCACCTCGCCAATCAGCACCATCATCGGCCCGTCGCCGCCCTGCGCCTGCACCAGCCCGGCAATGGTGGCCAGCGTGCCGAACAGCCGCTGCTCATTTGGCAAGGTGGCGTTCTGCACCGCCACCGCGGGGGTTGTTGCCGCCATGCCCACGCCCAGCAGGCGCTCGGCCAGCAAGGGCAGGGTGCGCACGCCCATATACACCGCCAGCGTGCCGCCCCGGGCCAGCGCCGCCCAGTCATGCTCGGGCAGGGCGTCGGCGTGGTTATGCGCGGTCAGCAAATGCAGGCTGCGCGAAACCCCCCGGTGCGTCAGCGGCACCTGCAACCGCGCCCCCACGGCCAGGGCGGTGGTGATGCCGGGCACCACCTCCACCGGCACGCCGGCCTCGCGCAGCGTCTCCAATTCCTCGCCACCCCGGCCAAACACGAAGGGGTCGCCGCCCTTCAGCCGCACCACATGCCGTCCGGCGCGGGCGTGCTGCAGAATCAGCCGGTTGATCGCCGCCTGCTGCATGGAATGCCGGCCGCAGCGCTTGCCCACATCCACAATGCGGCATTCGGGCTTCGCCATGGCGATGATCTCGGGGCTCACCAGCTTGTCCACCAGCAGCACATCGGCTTCCCCGATCAGCCGCGCCGCCTTCAGCGTCAGCAGCTCGGGGTCTCCGGGGCCGGCGCCCACCAGGCTGGCGCGGCCCTTCATGCCCGCAGCGCCAGCAGCACGCGGCCTTGTTCCAGCTTCACCGGGGTGCGCTTCACGCAGCCCACATCCGGCGCCTGAGCCTCGCCACTCGCCAGGTCAATCACCCAATTGTGCAGCGGGCAGGTCACCGCCTGGCCATGCACAATCCCCTGCGAAAGCGGGCCGCCCTTGTGCGGGCAATGGTCATCCACCGCGAAAACACTGTCATCAGCTGTGCGGAACAGCGCCACAGCGCCCTTGGCCGTGGCCACCACGCGGCTGCCCAGGCGGGGAATATCCTCCAGCCGGGCCACGTCCACCCACCCGCCGGTCACGATGCTACCGTCCATCCCACTCACTCCGCCGGCACCAGGGTCTTGAAGGCATTGGCTTCGTGGCCGCCTTCGGCCCAGGGGTCAAGCTGGGCGAATTGCTGAGCATACAGGAAGCGCTGGTGCAGCGCCCTACGGTTCTCGGCATCCGCCACCACCCGTTCCTGCACGTACGCAATGCCGCGCCGTTCCACCCAGGGTGCGGTGCGTTCCAGGTAATGCGCTTCCTCGCGGTAAAGCTGCAGGAAGGCGCCGCAATATTCCAGCACCTCCTCGGGCGTGCTCACCTTGCACAGCAGGTCGGTGCCGCGCAGATGGATGCCACCATTGCCGCCCACGCTCAGCTCCCAGCCGCTATCCACCGCCACCACGCCGAAATCCTTGATGGTGGCCTCGGCGCAATTGCGCGGGCAGCCGCTGACCGCCAGCTTCACCTTGTGCGGGTGCCAGCTACCCCAGGTCATCTTCTCCAGCGCCACGCCCATGCTGGTGCTGTCCTGCGTGCCAAAGCGGCACCAGGTGCTGCCCACGCAGGTTTTTACCGTGCGCAGGGCCTTGCCATAGGCATGGCCGCTCACCATCCCGGCGGCGTTCAAATCCGCCCATACCGCCGGCAGATCCTCGCGCTTCACCCCCAGCAGGTCGATCCGCTGGCCGCCCGTCACCTTCATTTCCGGAATGCCGAATTTGTCGGCCACATCGGCAATGGCGCGCAGCTCCTTCGGGTTGGTCTGGCCGCCCCACATGCGCGGAATCACGCTGTAGGTGCCATCCTTCTGGATATTCGCGTGCATCCGCTCATTCACGAAGCGGCTCTGCTGGTCGTCCACATATTCGCCCGGCCAGGCGCACAGCAAATAGAAGTTTAGGGCAGGGCGGCAGCTATGGCAGCCATCCGGCCGCATCCAGCCCAGCCGGTTCATCACTTCCGGAATGGTCTTCAGCCCCTGGCCCACAATCTCGGCCCGCACATGGTCATGCCCATGCGTGGTGCACTTGCACATCGGCTTCGGCCCGCGGGCCTTGGCATCCACGCCCGCGGTCAGCGCCAGCAGCCCTTCCACCAGCGGCGTGCAACTGCCGCAGCTGGCGCTGGCCTTGGTATGGGCGCGCACCCCGTCCAGCGTGGTCAGCTTCAGCTCGGTAATCGCCTTGGTGATGGTGCCCTTGCACACGCCATTGCAGCCGCAGATCTCCGCGCTGTCGGCCAGCGCTGCCACCTTGGCGCTGGGGTCCACGCTGCCGCTGAGGCTCGCCGCCGCCTCACCCAGAATCATCCGGTCCCGAATGGCACTCACATCCGCGCCTTCACGCATCTGGTCGAAGTACCAGGGGCCGTCCTTCACCTCGCCATACAGCACCGCGCCCACCAGCCGATTGTCGCGCAGCACCAGCTTCCGGTAGGTCCCGCGCCGCTTGTCCTGGTAGATCAACTCCTCGTCTTCCTCACCGGCAGCGGCCAGCGCCCCGGCCGAGAACACATCAATGCCGGTGATCTTCAGCTTGGTGGAAAGCGCCGGCGTCACGTAGGTGGCGTCCTCATCCCCCGCCAGCCGCGCCGCGCAAACCTTGGCCTGCTCCCAAATCGGCAGCACCAGACCAAACACCTGGCCCCGGTGCTCGATGCACTCGCCCACGGCGTAAATATCCGGGTCCGCCGTGGCCAGGTCATCACCCACCACCACGCCCCGATTCACTTCCAGCCCGCAGGCCTTGGCCAAATCCACATTCGGCCGAATGCCGATGGCGACCACCACCAAATCCGCCGGAACCTCGCGCCCATCGGCCAGCTTCACCCCGGTGGCGCGCTCGGTGCCGGTAATCTGCTCGGTCTGGCCATTGGTGAAGAAGGCGATGCCCCGCGCATCCAGGTCACGCTGCAACAGCGTGCCGGCGGCCACGTCCAGCTGGCGCTCCATCAGCGTCGGCATCAAATGCACCACCGCCACGCTCATGCCGCGCCGCTTCAGCCCCCAGGCCGCTTCCAGCCCCAGCAGCCCGCCTCCAATCACCACGGCGCGCTTGTGGGTCTCGCTGGCGGCAATCATCTGCTCCACATCGGCGATATCGCGGAAGGTACACACCCCCGGCAGGGTCAGCCCCGGCAGCGGCGGCACCAGCGGCTTGCTGCCGGTGGCCAGCAGCAGCCGGTCATACGGCACCACCAGGCCGGAAGCCGCCGTCACGGTGCGGTTGCCGCGGTCGATGCTCACCACCGCATCCCCGGCCAGCAGCTTGATGCCGTTCTCGGCATACCATTCGCGGCTGTTGATGACGGTCTCGTCCAGCGTCTTCTCCCCCGCCAGCACCGAGGACAGCGCGATGCGGTCGTAGTTCGGGTGCGGCTCGGCGCCGAAGACGGTGATCTCGTAGCGTTGCGGGGTGCGGGCCAGCAGCTCGGCCACGGTGCGCATGCCGGCCATGCCGTTGCCAACCACAACCAGGCGCAGCCGCTGGGGAGAGATCATGTTCATGCAGGTAAGGGTCCGGCTTGCCGTAAGCGCACGGCGGCGAACCATCATTGGCCCGCGGGTTCCGAACTGAAGCCTGGCAGCACCGCCCTTGGCGCGCCGGCACCGCAGCAAAGCGCGCTGGGCCTATGCTGCAATGCAAACCATATGCCAGCCACAAGGGGCCGAATCCCGGCCCAACTGGCGCAAAGCCGGGCCGTTCCTGCCTGCTCTGCCTATTACACGGGCAGGTTACGCCTCGGCCCAGGCGCGCTGGGCCGGCGCCTCGCCCTCGGGCAGCCGGCCCTCGGCCAGCAGGGCGGTAAAGTCCGGCTTCACCCGGGTACGAAAGGCCAGCACCACCTTGTCCGGCTCCACCCGAATGCTCTTTTCCGCCCGGCGCGGCAGCGGAATCCGCAGCCGCAGGCTGAACCCCACCAGCAGCGCGCCCAGCCTATCCGTCGCCAGGGCGGCACTGCGGGACCGCCCGCCCTGGCTGTACACAAACCGCACCGCCTGCTGCCCAGGCTCGAACAACACCGCCTGCGGCATGCCCGGCGGCAGGCCAAAGGCCGCCACGGCGCGGGGCGAACCCCCCAGCACCGCCAACAGCGCCTCGGCCTCAAAGCTGATTTCCCGATGGTCGATGATCATGCCCCAGCTTGCCCACAGGGAAACGAAGGCCGGGTTAAGCGCATTCCGGGGTGGCGAATTCGCCCGGGTGGCATTACCTCTCGCGCATGAACCCTTCGCTGCATGCCACGCTCACCACCTGGCGCCGCCACCTGCACGCCCATCCGGGCCTGACCTTGAATGAAGGCGCCACCGCCGCCTTCGTGGCGGAAAAGCTCAACGAAATGGGCATTCCCTTCGCCGCAGGGGTGGGCGGCCATGGGCTGGTCGGCACCATCAACCGTGGTGGCAACCGCAGCGTGGGCCTGCGGGCGGATATGGACGCCCTGCCGATCCAGGAACTCAACGCGCTGCTGCCGCACCGCTCCACCATTCCCGGCGTCATGCACGCCTGCGGGCATGATGGCCACACCACCGCCCTGCTGGGCGCCGCCATGCTGCTGCTGGAGGACACAAGCTGGTCCGGCACCGTGCAACTGGTGTTCCAGCCGGCCGAGGAAGGCGGCGGCGGCGCCCGGGCGATGATCGCCGACGGGCTGTTTTCCCGCTTCCCCATGGAGCGCATTTTCGGCTGGCACAATTGGCCGGGCCTTTCCGCCGGCACCGTGGCGCTGCATGACCGCGCCGTGATGGCCGCCGGCGCCCGCTTCGAGATCAGCTTTGATGGCCATGCCGGCCACGCCGCCCTGCCGCACTTGACGCGTGACCCCATGCTCGGCGCCGGCCATTGCATCGTGGCGCTGCAAAGCCTGGTGTCCCGCAATGTGGACCCCATGGAAGCCGGCGTGGTCAGCGTCACCATCGCCGAAGCCGGTGAGGCGCAGAACCAGGTGGCCGCCCGCGCCGTGCTGAAGGGCACCGCCCGCTGGCTGAGCGACGCCACCGGCACCACGCTGGAGGACGGCATGCGCCGCATCGCCCGCGGCATTGCCGAAACCTTCGGCCTGCATGCCGAAGTCACCTGGCGCCAGGGCGTGGGCGTTACCGCCAATACCGCCGCCGAGCGGGACCTGGCAGCCGCCGCCGCCAAGGCCATCGGCCCGCACCAACTGCACACCACCCCGGCCATGACCGGCGAGGATTTCTCCTGGTTCCTCAAGGAAGTGCCCGGCGCCTTCGCCTGGATCGGCAATGGTCCCGGCGATGGCGGCTGCGAGTTGCACAACCCGAATTACGATTTCAACGACGCGGTGCTGCCCAATGCCAGCGGCTGGCTGGCCGAAGTGGCCCGCCGGGCCCTGGCGGGGTGAGGCCGATGGGTTCATGGTGCAGCGCAGCATGAACCCCACCACCTTGCCTCTTTCGGCGTCCGCCGGCTTTCGCGACACCGCGCTGTTCCACCCTCGCAGCCTGGTGCTGCTGGCCGACCCAACCCTGCCCGAAAGCGCGGTGCTGGCCGGCAACCTCGCGGCTGGCGGCTTCAAGGGCCGCGCCTTCGCCATTGGCATGGAAGTACCGGGGCTGGAACCGGTGGCGAGCATCGCCGCCCTGCCCATGGCGCCCGACCTGGCCGTGCTGAACCTGCCCGCCGCCGCGCTGGAGGCCGCCATGCGGGCGCTGGTGGCACGCGGCTGCTTCGCCGCCGTGGTGACCGGCGCCGCGCCCAACCTGCGCGAACTTTGCCGCGAAACCGGCATGCAGGCGCTCGGCCAGGGCAGCTTTGGGCTCTGCGTGCCGGAAATCGGCCTCAACGCCTCGCTGGCCCATACCACCCCGGCGCCCGGATCGCTGGCGCTGGTCACCCAATCCGCCGCCCTGGCCCGGGCAGTGCTGGACTGGGCAGCGGCGGAGGCGGTGGGCTTCAGCCATGTCATCGGCATTGGCGGCAACGCGGCGCTGGGCTTCGCGGCGGCGCTGGACTGGCTTTCACGGGATGGCACCACCGCCGCCGTGCTGCTGGACCTGCGCCGCATCCGCAACCGCCGCGCCTTCATCTCCGCCGCCCGCGCCACGGCGCGC
>CANFIE010000226.1 GCA_947446625.1 Acetobacteraceae bacterium
CGAGCAATCCCTCGGGATCGCCGGAATGCCGCCTGCCACCCGCCGCGACGCACCCGCACGCGCCTGGCCCAACGGCCATGGGCGCGCTGTGGCATATCCACCGCCCTGACCGCTTCGGCGGAAGGGGTACGGACCGCCGGGGATGGCCCTGGGGTCCACCGAAGGACGACGCATGTTCGAGAACTATTACCGCAAGGATATTTCCTGGGGCGGTCAGCTGCTCACCCTGGAAACCGGCAAGGTTGCCCGCCAGGCTGACGGCGCCGTGCTGGCCCGCCTGGGCGACACCATCGTGCTCTGCACCGTGGTTGGCGCCCGCAGCGTGAAGCCGGGCCAGGACTTCTTCCCGCTGACGGTCAACTACCAGGAAAAGGCCTTCGCCGCCGGCAAGATCCCGGGCGGCTTCTTCAAGCGTGAAGGCCGGCCGAGCGAGGCTGAGACGCTGATCTCGCGCCTGATCGACCGCCCGCTGCGCCCGCTGTTCCCCGATGGGTTCCGCAACGAGGTGCAGGTTATTGCCACCGTGCTGTCGCACGACATGGAAAATGAGCCCGACATCGTGGCGCTGGTCGGCTGCTCCGCCGCGCTGACGCTGTCCGGCATTCCCTTCTTCGGCCCGGTTGGCGCCGCCCGTGTTGGCTATATTGATGGCCAGTACGTGCTGAACCCCACCATGGCGCAGAAGAAGCAGAGCCAGCTGGACCTGGTGCTGGCCGGCACCGCCGAGGGCGTGCTGATGGTGGAATCGGAAGCGCATGAGCTTTCCGAGGAAATCATGCTGGGCGCCGTCACCTTCGGCCACACCGCCTTCCAGCCGGTCATCCAGGGCATCATTGAGCTGGCCGAGCTGGCCGCGAAGGACGCCTGGGCGCTGCCGGAAGCCTCTGCCGCCGAGCTGGCGCTGAAGGCCCGCATCACCGAGCTGGGCCGCGCCGATATGGCCGAGGCCTACAAGGAGACGCAGAAGCTCGTTCGCCAGGGCAAGGTGGGCGTGGTGAAGAAGGCCGTGGTTGCCGCGCTTGAGGCCGAGGGCCTGGACGCCGGCGCCGCCAAGGGCCTGCTGAAGGAGCTTGAGGCGGATGTGGTCCGCAACAACATCCTGAACACCGGCCTGCGCATCGACGGCCGCGACACCAAGACCGTGCGCCCGATTGTGGCCGAGGTTGGCGTGCTGCCGCGCTCGCATGGTTCGGCGCTGTTCACCCGTGGTGAGACCCAGGCGCTGTGCGTGGCCACGCTGGGCACCGGCCAGGACGAGCAGATCATCGACGCTCTGGCGGGCGAGTACCGCGAGAACTTCATGCTGCACTACAACTTCCCTCCCTACAGCGTGAACGAGACGGGCCGCATGGGTTCGCCCGGCCGGCGTGAAGTGGGCCATGGCAAGCTTGCCTGGCGCGCCATTCACCCGCTGCTGCCGGAAAAGGAGAAGTTCCCGTACACCCTGCGCGTGGTGTCCGAGATCACCGAGTCGAACGGCTCCTCCTCGATGGCGACCGTCTGCGGCACCAGCCTGAGCCTGATGGACGCCGGCACCCCGCTGAAGCGCCCCTGCGCCGGCATCGCCATGGGCCTGATCAAGGAAGACCACGCCTTCGCCGTGCTGTCCGACATTCTGGGTGACGAAGATCACCTGGGCGACATGGACTTCAAGGTGGCCGGCACCGAGATGGGCATCACCGCCCTGCAGATGGACATCAAGATCACCAGCATCACGCCGGCGATCATGAAGATTGCCCTGGAGCAGGCCAAGGACGGCCGACTGCACATCCTGGGCGAAATGGCCAAGGGGCTTTCCGGCGCCCGCGGCGACGTGGCGGCCACCGCGCCCCGCATCACCGTGATGCAGGTGCCGAAGGACAAGATCCGCGACGTGATCGGCTCGGGCGGCAAGGTCATCCGCGAGATCTGCGAAGTGACCGGCTGCAAGGTCGATATCGAGGATGACGGCACCATCAAGGTGGCGGCCACCTCCATCGAGCAGGCGCAGAAGGCGATCGACTGGATCACCGGCATTGTCGCCGAAGCCGAGATCAACAAGATCTATAACGGCAAGGTGGTGAAGACCGCCGAGTTCGGCGCCTTCGTGAACTTCCTCGGCGCCAAGGACGGCCTGGTCCACATCTCGGAACTGGCCAACGAGCGGGTGAACAAGACCACCGACCTCGTCAAGGAAGGCGATCAGGTCAAGGTCAAGGTCATCGGCTTCGACGAGCGTGGCAAGGTGAAGCTCTCCATGCGCGTGGTTGACCAGGCCACCGGCGCCGACATCACCGACCAGGTCGGCCCGCGCCGCCCGCGTGAAGGTGGTGAAGGCGGCGAGGAACGTTCCGACCGCGGCCCGCGCCGCGAGCGAAGCGACCGTCCGCGCCGCGAATTTCGCGACTGATTAAGTAGTTTGGCAGCACCGGGGCCCTCCCAATCGGCCCCGGTGCGTCATATAGCTGTCACTGATTTTGTGGAGTCTGCGCTGGTGAAGGCCATCAATGCTATCTTGATGGGTGG
This sequence comes from Acetobacteraceae bacterium, assembly GCA_947446625.1. Lineage (GTDB taxonomy): Bacteria > Pseudomonadota > Alphaproteobacteria > Acetobacterales > Acetobacteraceae > CAIMOR01. Next base: position 2,506 of record CANFIE010000226.1, read on the forward strand.
GGTCGAGGTTCTGCCCCTGGTCGAAGGCGGCAAGGGTGTTGCCATTTCCACCGGCGCCACCTGTGGCGGCTGGGCTTCGGGCGGCGGCGTGGGTACCTTTTCGGCCGTGAATGCCGATGCCTATGACGCGCAGGGCCGGGTCATCCGTCAGATCTACCACGGCAAAACCCGCCGCGAACGGCATGACGAGCTGGTGGCCTATGGCATCAGCGGCGGCATCGCCCAGGCACGGGAAGCGCATGAGCGCGCCGGTGGCCGCGGCCGCATCCACGCCAATATCCTGTGGGAAATGGGCGGGGCGGAGCGGGTTATCCGCGGCGTGCTGGAAGGCGCCAAGGGGCTGATCAACGGCATCACCTGTGGTGCCGGCATGCCCTACAAGCTGTCTGAGATCGCGCGCGAATTCCGCGTGCACTACTACCCCATCGTCTCCTCGGCGCGCGCCTTTGGCGCGCTGTGGAAGCGGAGCTATTCCAAAACCCGCGAATGGCTGGGCGGCGTGGTCTATGAAGACCCCTGGCTGGCCGGCGGGCATAACGGGCTTTCCAACAGCGAAGACCCGTTGAAGCCGGAAGCACCCTATGACCGGGTGCTGAAGCTGCGCCAGCAGATGCGCGAGTTCGGCCTGGGCGATGTGCCCATCATCATGGCCGGCGGCGTCTGGTGGCTGGAGGAATGGGAAGACTGGATCGGCAACCCCGACCTGGGCCCCATCGCCTTCCAATTCGGCACCCGCCCGTTGGTGACTCAGGAAAGCCCGATCTCTGACGCGTGGAAGCAGAAGCTGCTGACGTTGCAGGAAGGCGATGTGCTGTTGCAGCGCTTCAGCCCCACCGGCTTCTACAGCAGCGCCGTGCGGAACGATTTCCTGCGGGATCTTGAAGCCCGCAGCGAACGCCAGGTGGCCTTCACCCAGGAAGCCCTGGGCGATCATGTGTGCGAGTACGGCGTGGGCCCGCGCAAGCGCAAGGTCTGGGTCTCGGCCACCGACCTCCAGCGTATCCAAGGCTTTGAAGCCGCCGGCTTCACCGAGGCGCTGCGTACCCCGGACAACACCCTGGTATTCGTCACCGCCGAGAATGCGCGTGAGATCACCAAGGACCAGGTGGACTGCATGGGCTGCCTCAGCTCCTGCCGCTTCTCCAACTGGGCGCAGACCGAACCTGACTTCGACAACGGCAAGAAGGCCGACCCGCGCAGCTTCTGCATCCAGAAGACACTGCAGGACATCAGCCATGACGGCTCGCTGGACAACAACCTGATGTTCGCCGGCCACAATGCCTTCCGCTTCGGGCGTGACCCCTTCTACTCCAACGGCTTCATCCCCACGGCGAAGCAGTTGGTCGAGCGGATCCTCACCGGGCGCTGAACTGCCCGGCTTTTAGGCACCAAACGGCGCCAGCCTTGCCCCAGCGGCAGGTCTGGCGCCGTTTTCGTTTTGGCCCCGCATTTGCATGGCGCTGGCCATGTCCTTGCGCATCGAAGCCGAGCCCAACGCCTTCGCCCTGGCCCCCGCCGAAACGGCGCTGGTCATCATCGACATGCAACGCGACTTTCTGGAAGCTGGTGGCTTCGGCGAAGCCCTGGGCAATGATGTCTCGCTGCTCAACGCCGCCGTGCCGCCCTGCCAGGCGGTGCTGGCCGCCGCGCGTGCCGCCGGCATGCTGGTCATCCACACCCGTGAGGGCCATCGGCCCGACCTGAGCGACTGCCCCCCCGCCAAATGGGAACGCGGCCCGCCCGGCAAGCGCATTGGCGATGCCGGGCCGATGGGGCGCATTCTGGTGCGGGGCGAGCCGGGGCACGAGATCATCCCCGCCCTGGCGCCGCTGCCCGGCGAGGTGGTGCTGGACAAGCCCGGCAAAGGCGCCTTCTGCGCCACCGACCTCGACCTCATCCTGCGCAATCGCGGCATCAAGGCGCTGCTGGTCTGCGGCGTCACCACCGAGGTTTGCGTCAACACCACGGTGCGCGAGGCGAATGACCGCGGCTTTCGCTGCCTGGTCATCGCCGATGCCTGCGCCAGCTATTTCCCGGCCTTCCACGCTGCGGCGCTGGAGATGGTGAAGGCCCAGGGGGGGATTTTCGGCTGGGTGGCGCCCGCGCGCGCCGTGCTGGCCGCATTGCCACCATAACCGCAGGGGAAGCACGCCATGTCCGCCACCACCACCGGCCCGAGGCTCTGGACTCCAGGCGACTGGAATGCCTTGTTCGGCTTCGGCACCAACATATTGGTGAACCTGCTGACATTGACGGCGCTGCTGCGCTTCGTCCTCAACATGCCCAACGAGATTGTCTTTGGCCGCATCCTGCCCGCCGCCGGGCTGATGATGTGCCTCTCCACCGGCTACTACGCCTGGCTGGGCTGGCGCCTGGCGCGGCAAACCGGGCGGAATGATGTCTGCGCCCTGCCGTCGGGCATTTCAGTGCCGCACATGTTCATCGTGTGCTTCGTCATCATGCTGCCCATTGCCGCCAGCACCGGCAACCCGGTGAAGGGCTGGGAGGCCGGGCTGGCCTGGGTCTTCGTGCAGTCCTTCATCCTGATGATCGGCGGCTTCGTCGCGCCCTATATCCGCCGCATCACGCCGCGCGCCGCGCTGCTGGGCACGCTGGCCGGGGTTTCCGTCACCTTCATCTCCATGCGCCCGGCGCTGGAGATCTTCATGACGCCGGTCATCGGCCTGCTCTGCCTCGGCATCATCCTGGCCAGTTGGTTCGGCGGCTTCCGCTACTGGCGCGGGGTGCCGGCCGGGCTGGTGGCCATTGCCGCCGGCATGCTGCTGGCCTGGGGCAGCAAGCTGTTCGGGCTGGATGTGGGTGGCGTGGGCGTGGCGCAGGTGACCGGCGCGCTCTCGGGCATTGGCTTCTCGGTGCCGCTGCCGGCCATCGACCACGTGTTCGGCGGCTTCGAGTTCCTCGGTATCATCCTGGTCACCGCCATTCCCTTCGGCATCTACGATCTGGTGGAGGCGATGGACAATGTGGAAAGCGCCGAAGCCGCCGGCGACCACTACCCCACCACCCAGGTGCTCACCGCCGATGGCGTGGTCAGCCTGATCGGCTGCCTGATGGGCAACCCCTTCATCAACGCGGTGTACATTGGCCACCCGGGCTGGAAGGCCATGGGCGGGCGCATCGGCTATTCCGCCGCCACTGGCCTGCTGATGCTCGCACTTACCTGGCTGGGCATTGCCGGGCTGCTGCTGGCGCTGGTGCCGGTGGTCGCGATCCTGCCCATCCTGCTCTACATCGGCATGTTGATCGGGGCGCAGGCCTTCCAGGAAACGCCAAAAAGCCACGCCCCCGCCGTGGTGCTGGCGCTGGTGCCGCATCTGGCGGCCTGGGCCAAAACGTTGATCGACGGCGCGCTGGGCGCCGCCGGCACCAATGCAGCCACGGTGGGGCTGGATAAAATGGCCAATAACGGCGTGCTGTACAAAGGGCTGGAGGTGCTGGGCGAAGGCAGCATCCTCTCCGGCCTGGTGCTGGCCGCCATTGGCGTTTTCGTCATCGAGAAAGCCTGGACGCAGGCCGCGGCCTTTGCCGGGGCCGGCGCGGTGCTCACCTTCTTCGGCTTCATGCATGGGCCGGCGGTGGGGCTGGCAGTCTCGCCCAGCGTGGCACTGGCCTATGCGCTGCTGGGCGGTTTCCTGTGGGCGGCCGGGCGGGCGCCAGCCGCCGAGTAGCCAGCCCCCGCCGCGCCCGGCTATCCAGCCCCGCCGCGCCCGGCTATGCCGCACCTGCGAAATACAGGGGCGCGGCATGGCTGGTTTCTCTCTCACCTTGGCGAGCCTGCTCGCCACCCTGCTGGCCGCCGCCGCCCTGGCGGGGTTGGGCGCGCTGGCCATGGGGTTTCGCGGCCAGCGCTGGGCCGACCTGGGCGTGGGCTGGGGCGCGCTGGGCCTGGCGCTGCTGCTGACCAGCGCGGTGGGCCTGCCGCTGCTGCCGGTAGCGCTGCCGCTGCTGCTGGCCGGGCTGGGCGCCTTCGCCTGGCGCTGGCGCTGGCGGCCCTCGCGCCCGGCGCTGCTGCTGGCCACGCTGCTGGCGCCACTGGTGGTCATGGCCGCCGCCATGCCGCTGACCGCCTGGGACGACTACGCCCATTGGCTGGCGAATGCCCGCTACCTGCTGGACCACAATCACTTCCCCGGCGCCGACCTGCCCGCCCCCATCAGCGCCCATGGCGGC
>CANFIE010000227.1 GCA_947446625.1 Acetobacteraceae bacterium
GAGAGGTGGCGCCAAACGGGGCCTATACCCAAATCTACATCAATCCCTCGGCCGCCCGCGTCACCGGCTGGCCACAGGCCGAACTTGCCGCCGACACATCCGGCGCCCTGCATGTGCCGGTGGACTACCAACCCGCCCTGCTCGCCCTGCGCCGCCGCGCCCGGGAAGCCGGGGAGGTGGTGCTGGACTACCCCTTCATCCGGCCCGACGGCACCCAGCTTTGGGTGCGGGACCGCCTGCGCCGCGTGGCCCTGGGCGCGGATGGCACCGCCGAGGTCATCGGCACCCTGGTGGACATCACCACCGAGCATCGCATGGTCTCGGCCCAGCTTGACTTCAGGGCGCTCCCCGGCGCCGAGGCAGCCGTCCAGCCGCAAGGCGAGGTCGACCTCCTGCTCGCCTATGCCCCGGCCGTTCTCTACATCAATCGCATCCGCCCCAATGGCGGCTATGAGCGTATCTTCCTCAGCCGCAGCGCCGAGGCGGTGACCGGCTGGCCCAACGAGGTACTGTCCCGCTCCAGCGGTCTGGCCAACTTCACCGCGCCCGAGGACGTGCCCCGCCGCGAGGCCTTCTTCCGCCAGGTGCTCACCGAGGGCCAGGGCAGCTTTGACTACCGCATGCGCCGGCCGGATGGCGGCTGGCGCTGGTGCCGCGCCAATGGCCGCGTCATTCGGTATGAGCCAACCGGCTCGGCGCTCATGGTCGGCACCATCGTGGATATCTCCACCGAGCGCGCCGCCGAGGCCCGTGCCGTCGCCGCCGCCCGCCTTGCCTCGCTGGGGGAAATGTCGGCCAGCCTGGCGCATGAACTGAAGCAGCCGCTGCAGGTCATCAGCCTCTCGGCGGAAAACGCCCGCCTGCAGGCGACCCACCACCAGGACGCCGCGCTGGACCGTCGCCTGGGCTTCATCGCCAGCCACGCCCAACGCGCCGGCCGCATCATCGACCATCTGCGCCGCTTCGCCCGTGGCGCCGAGGAAGGCGTGCCCCCCTCCGCGGTGTCGCTGGAGACGGTGGTGGAAGGCGCCCTGATGCTGGTGGGCAGCGAGATGCGCGAGGCCGGCATCATCATTGAACAGGCGCTGGGCACCCCGCCGCCGGTGGTGCTGGGCTTCCCGGTGGCGCTGGAACAGGTGCTGACCAACCTGCTGATGAATGCGCGCGACGCCATGGCCAACCTGCCGGGGGACCAGCCGCGCCACATCCGCATTGCCGCCAGGCCTGGCCCTGGCCCGGGCACCGCCAGCCTCATCGTGGCCGATACCGCCGGCGGCATTCCGCCCGCCGTCATGGCCCGGCTGTTTGAGCCTTTCGTCACCACCAAGGATGTCGAGAAGGGCACCGGCCTTGGCCTGTCCATCTGCCACGGCCTGGTCCGTACCATGCAGGGCAGCATCAAGGCCGAGAACCGCGACGGAGGCGCCTGCTTCACCATCACCCTGCCAGTGGCCCCTGGCTGACTCGCCGTGTGACAAATATTCACCAACCGTCCCGCCGCCCGCCGCCGAAACGGTGGTGAGGAAAAGTCATGTGCTCTCCATAGGCGCCCGAAAAACGCATAAAATTACGATATAATCCGAAATTTCTATTGCCTGGCATTCGCTGGCGGGCGGCTGAAACGCGCAATAACAACTTTGGTTCACGGTTCCGCTACAATCTTTGGGCGGCATGCCCTAGCATGGCGGCTACAAGGCGGCTCCGGTATGGCGGGCTGTCCTGCTCCGGCCCGGGTATTCATGCGCCTCAACAGCCTGTCTTCCATGCGAAAATTCGCGCGCAGCCGGGCGCACCGCATCATCGCGCTTGCTGGCGCCCTGCTGGTCAGCCTCGCCCTGCTCAACGGTGCCTGGAACTGGTATCGGCGCATCATCACGGAACGCCATGCCTCCGAGGCGGAGGAGATGCTGGGTGTGGTCGCCCAGCGCGCCCACCTGATGTCCGCCGAGGTGCGCGAACGGATGGGCGACATCACCATCCCGGCCACCCGCCGCACCGTCTCCCGCAGCCTGGACCCCACCACCCCCCCGGCGCTGCGCCAGACCCTGCTGGCGGAACTGCCCGGCACCATCCGCCTGACCAATGAGGCCTATGGCTACCGCAGCATTCTGCTGGCCAACACCAACCTCATGCCGCTCATGCAATCCGCCGCGCCCTCGCCGCATGGCATGGTGGAGGAGACCATGCGCCAGGCCCTGGCCCGCCGCGGCCCCGCCGTGTCGGACCCCTGGATGGAGCCGGGCGGCCTGGTCATCTACGGCCTTGCCACGCCCATTTTCGCCGATGCCGATCCCCAGCATGCCGCCGTCGGCGTGGTTTACATGGAGCGCGACATCACCGCGCTGCTGCTGTCCAGCCTCACGCCCTGGCCTTCGCCCTTCCCATCCTTGGCGCTGAACTACATTCGCGCCCAGGGCGATGAAATCCTCTACCTCGAACTCAACAACCGCGAGGATGCCGCGCCACGCCTGAACTTCAGCCGCGGCCTGGCCAAGCATGACCAACTGGCCACCGCCCTGCTCGCCATGCCGGGCAATGGCCAGGCCGAGGCAACCGGCCGCACGCCGGTGCCGCGCGTGGGCACGGTGGCGGTGGCGCCCAACCAGCGCTGGCGCCTGATCGCCACCGTGGATGCGGCGGATATCGACGTCGCCATCAACCGCGTCGCCGCCATGGTCGCCTCGGTGGCGCTGGCGCTGGCTGCCGTGCTCAGCCTGCTCGGCGTGCTGCTCTGGCGGCGGGAACACCGCGCCCGGCTCACCTCGGAACATACCCTGTCGCGGCAGTACATCGCCTCCATCCAGTCGATGATCGACGGCTTCCTCCGCGTCACCGAGGCCGGGATGATCGACGAGGCCAATGATGCCCTGGTGGCGATGACCGGCTACAGCCACGCGGCGCTGCGCGCCATGCCGCTCACCGCCCTGGCCGCCAAGGCCGCCGCCCCCATGGTTGGCCTGCGTGAACGTGCCCGCACCCGGCTGCACACCCAATGGCGCACCGCCAGCGGCCGGGTGATGGATGTGGAAGGCACCGCCACCTTCGTGCCCGATGACAGCGGCGGCCACAGCTATCTGGTGGTGCGCGACGTTACCGAGGAACGCGCCGCCCATCGCACGCTGGAACGCCTGAACAACCTGCACCGCCTGCTCAACCACACCCACAAGATCATTGAGCGCGAGCAGGACCCCGAGGCCATTGTCGCCGCCGTTGGCGGCCTGGTGGCGGTGGACCCGCACATCCTGCTGGCCTGGACCGGCTGGGTGGACCGCGCCGCCGGCGTGGTGCGCATCCTGCACGCCAGCGGCCCCGCCGCCGGCTACACCGCCGCGCTCAGCATCACGCTGGACCCCGCGCTGCCCACCAGCCATGGCCCCAGCGGCCGCGCCATCGCAACCGGCCGCATCGTCACCTCGCGCCTGATCCAGGCAGACCCCAACACCCAGCCCTGGCACGCCGCCGCCGCCCAGCACGGCCTGCTTTCCTCGGTTGCCGTGCCGCTTACCCTTGGCGGCCAGGTCGCCGCCATCCTCACCCTGTACAGCGACGAGCCGGACTACTTCGCCGGAGAGGTGCTGCGCTTCGCCGGCGAAATCGGTGAGACCATCTCGGTCGCGCTCGACGCCGCCCGCAGCCGCGAATTGGCCGAGAGCATGCGCGGCGTGCTGGAGGCCAGCGAAACCCGGTTGCGCCGCCTGCTCACCGCCAGCCCGGTGCCCACCCTCATCGCCTCGTTGAGCACCGACGGCATCGCCGCCACGAATGATGCCTTCGCCAAGCTGTTCGGCTTTCCGCCCGGCAGCTTCAGCACCATTGCCGAACTGCACGACCGCACCTGCCTTGACCCCGACCAGCGCGACGCATTGCGCGCCATGCGCCCCAGCCTGCGCGTGATGTCGGAAGCCGACCTGCGCAGCCCGATGATGCTGCCCGAGGTGGAGATGCGCCGCGCCGATGGCAGCCCGCGCCAGGTCCAGGGCATGATCTCCGTCATCGGCGACGACATCATCCTGGCCTGGATCGACCTTACCGAACTGCGCCAGCGCGAGAGGGCGCTGCGCCGGCGCGAGGACATCCACAGCGCCATTGTCGAGAAGGCCGGCGTCTCCATCACCCTCATCGAGGAAACCGCCCGGCCCTTCGTGGAGTTCAACACCGCGGCGCATGAACGCCTGGGCTATAGCCGGGCTGAATTCTCGGCGCTGAGCCTTGATGCCATCGTCGGCCCGCTGGACCCCGGGGAAAGCGCCATCACGGTCGCCAACCTGCCGGATGCCGGTGCCCTGGTGCGCCGCCGCCTGCGCCACCGCGACGGTCACCTCATCGATGTCCGCACCATCCTCTCACCCCTCATCATCGACGGCCGCCGCGTGGTCGCCGCCATCTGGAGCGACATCACCGAGGAACTGGCCTCCGCCCGCGCCCTGGCGGCCGAGGCCGAGAAGCACCGCATCCTGTTCCGCCAGGCCTCGCATGGTGTGGTCATCATGCGCGCCAATGGCCAGGTGGTGGACGCCAATGCCCGCTTCCTCGCCATGCTGCGGGTGCCGCATGCGGAACTGCTGCGCCAGAACATCAGCGCCAGCAACATCACCCCGCCGGACCCCGCCAGCCTGAAGGCCGCGGTCGAGGCCCCGCCGCTGGCCGAGGCATTGCTGCGCCGCGCCGATGGCAGCCTGTTCCACGCCGATATGGCCTGGAGCCTGGCCGAACTGCCCGACGAGGAACTGCTCTATTGCAGCGTCATCGACATCACCGCCCGCAAGCAAACCGAGCGCGAACTGGCGCGCATCCATGCCGAGTTGGAACAGCTGGTGGCGGAACGCACGGCGGACCTGGCCGAAACCGCCGGCAAGCTGGCGCGGGAAAGCCTGGCGCTCACCGCCTCGAATGACGAGCTGCGCGCCATCTTCGCCGGCGCCCCCATCGGCATCGCCCTGCTGCACCAGCAAAGCCTGCAACGCAGCAACCCCACGCTGGAAGCCATGTTCGGCTACGGCCCGGGCGAGATGACCGGCATGCCCGCCAGCGCCTGGTATGCTTCCGACGCTGAATACGCCGCCGTTGATGGCCGCATCAGCCGCATCCTGGCCGCCGGCCACGGCCATTTGCGGCACGAGGCCGAACTGGTCCGCAAGGATGGCTCGCGCTTCTGGGCGCGGCTGAGCGGCGAGGTCTTCAACTCCTCCGCCCTGCAAGGCTGGCTGCTGAAGATGGTGGAGGACATCACGCCCGAGCGCGAGGCCGCCCGCGCCATGGTGGCCGCCAAGGAACAGGCCGAGGCCGCCAACAGCGCCAAATCCACCTTCCTCGCGGTCATGAGCCATGAAATCCGCACGCCGCTCAACGGCGTCATCGGCATGAGCGAGATCCTGGCGCGAGACAGCCTGCCGCCGCACCAGCAGGAAGCGGTGCGCATCATCCACGGCTCGGCGGTCAGCCTGATGGGCCTGATCGACGACATCCTCGACTTCTCGAAGATCGAGGCCGACCGCGTCGAGCTGGAACACACCCGCCTCTCGCTTTCCGGCCTGGTGGAAGGCGTGTGTGATTCCCTGATGCCGGCGCTGCAGGCCCGTGGCGTGGATCTTTCGCTGTTCATCGCGCCCCAGGCACCGGAAGTACTGCTGGCCGACCCCACGCGGCTGCGCCAGGTGCTGTTCAATGTCATCGGCAACGCGGTCAAGTTCAGCGGCGGCCGCCCCAACCAGCGCGGCCGCGTGGCGGTGCGGGTGGACGTGGCCCGCCAGCACCCGCTGCAACTGCGCTTCCAGGTCACCGACAACGGCATCGGCATGTCGCCCGAGGTGCAGGCCCGGCTCTTCACCCCCTTCACCCAGGCCGAGCCCTCCACCACCCGCCGCTTCGGCGGCAGCGGCCTGGGCCTGGCCATCACCCGCCGCCTGCTGGACCGCATGCATGGCGAGATCACCGCCGCCAGCGTGGCCGGGCAGGGCGCCACCTTCACCATCACCATCCCGCTGGAAGCCCAGGTGGAGGAACGCCAGGAGCCGCCGCCCGACCTCAGTGGCCTGGGCTGCGTCATCCTGGCCGAGGACCCGCTGCTGCCCGCCGCCGACCTCGCCGCCTACCTGGCTGCCGCCGGCATGGCGGTGCAGCCGGCCAACTCCGCCCAGGGCGCTGCCGAAGCCGCCGCCGCCACCGCCGGGCCCTGCGTTGTCATCCACAGCCTTGGCCCCGTCCAGCCTGGTGTGGCGCCGGTATTGCCCGCGGCCCAGCCGCTGCTGCTGCTGCGTCGCCGCGCCCAGGGCTGGGTCAGCTTCCTGGGCAGCGAAGCCGCCGAGGCCATTCCGCTCGGCTGGCTGCACCGCACTGCCCTGCTGCGCGCCGTGGCCGTGGCCGCCGGCCGCCTGCCGCCCAGCGCCCAGGCCGAAGGGCGCCGCATTGCGCACGATATCAAGCAGGTTGAGGCACCGACCATCGAGGCCGCCCGCGCCCAGGGCCGCCTGATCCTGTTGGCCGAGGATGACGAGATCAACCGCAAGGTCATCCTGCGCCAGCTCAACCTGCTGGGCCACGCGGCGGAAGCGACGGTGAATGGCCGCGAGGCGCTGGAGAAGTGGCGCCACGGCCACTACGCCCTGGTGCTGACCGACCTCAGCATGCCCGAGATGGATGGCTACGCCCTGGCCGCCGCCATC
>CANFIE010000228.1 GCA_947446625.1 Acetobacteraceae bacterium
ACGGCAGCGGCTGCTTCCGTGGTGCGCTGGGCGAGGGCATGGCCGCCAAGGCCAAGTACTACGTGGCCCAGGGCTACAAGGCGGTGAAGATGCAGGCCGCGCATATCGGCGACTGGCGCCAGGATGTGCGCAACCTGCGCATGGTGCGTGACGCCGTGGGCCCGGATGTTGAGATCATGATCGACATCAACATGGGCTGGAGCGCGGACCAGGCGATCATCGCCGGCAAGGCCTTCCAGGACTACGACCCGTATTGGGTGGAGGAGCCGGTGATTGCCGACGACTTCGCGGGTTATCAGCGCGTGGCGGCGGCGCTGACAACGCGCACCGTGGGCGGCGAGACGCATTTCGGCCGGGCGGATTTGAAGCCAGTGCTGGAGAATCCCTGCCTGCCGATTTTGCAGCCGGACCCGATGCGCGGCGGCTTCACCGAGCTACGCAAGCTGGCGGCGGTGGCGGATACCTGGGGCATGACCATTGCACCGCATCTGTTTCCGGAACTGAACGTGCATCTGCTGGCCAGCATCCCGAACGGCATCTGGGCCGAGCAGATGGGCCTGCTGGATGACGTGATGCTGGGGCTGCCGAAGATCAGCAATGGCGTCGTCACGGCGCCGGAAGCGCCGGGCCATGGTCTCAGCTTCCGGCCGGAAGTGCTGAAGGATTTTGTGCTGAAGTAGCCTCGTGCCGCAGCAGCCAAGCCTTGCGGTCCAGGCCGCCGGCATAGCCGGTTAGCGCGCCATTGGCTGCCACCAGCCGGTGGCAGGGCAGCACGATGGCAATGGGGTTGGCGCCATTGGCGGCGCCAACCGCCCGGTTGGCCTGGGGCCGGCCCAGCCGCGCCGCCAGGGTGGCGTAGGTGCTGGTTTGCCCGGGCGGAATGCGCGTCAGTTCGGTCCAGACCTGCTGCTGGAAGGCCGTGCCGCCGGTGGCCCAGCTGATGCCGGAGAGCGCGGCGCATTCGCCAGCGAAATAGGCCGCAAGCCCCGCCAGCAAAGGTGGCGGGGCAGGGCCGGGACTTGGCGTCAGCGTGCCGTAGTGCAACCGCAGCAGCCGGGCCATGCGGTCTTCATACCCGGTGAAATCCAGAGCGCGGAGCACCCCGGCTTCGTCTGTCACCAGCAGCAGCTCCCCCAGCGGGGAAGCCATGCTGGCCAGCCGTAGTGCGTCAGGCGGCGGCATCAAGGCTGGGGGTCAGGCCGAAGACCTCGGCCAGCAATTGGTAGCTGCGCTGGCGGTGCGCTGGGTTGTGGCAGGCGGTCAGCACCGCGATTTCCTGGACGTTGTGGGCGGCGGCCAGGGCTTCCAGCTTGGCCTTCACCTGTTCCGGCGCGCCCACCAGGGCCTTGGCCTTCATGCGCTCGATATGCGCCAGGTCATGCGCCGAATAGGGGTAGGCCTCGGCTTCCTCGATGCTGGGCAGGGCGATGTACTGGCCCTTGTCGCGCATCAGGCGCGAGAGGGCGCGGGACTGGAAGATGCGCCAGGCCTCGGCTTCCGTGTCAGCCGTAAGCGCGAAGACCGCCAGGGCGCCGTGTGGTGCGGCCAAGCGGCCGGCTTGGTCGGGCTGCGGGCGGAAGGTCTCGTGGTACACCTGCATGGCGTGTTCGCTGCCGGTGTCTGAGATGAAGTGGGCGAAGGCGTAGGGCAGGCCGAAATAGCCCGCCACCTGGGCGCCGTAGTCGGAACTGCCGAGAATCCAGACCTGCGGCCGGGTTTCCACCTGCGGGCTGGCGCGCACCATGCGGAAGGGGTGGTTCTCCACCAGGCCATCGCCCAACCAGCCCAGCAGGTCGCGCAGTTGGGCGGGGAATTCATCGGCGGCCTGGTTGGCGCGGGGGTTGAGGGCGAAGGCGGTGCGGCCATCGCTGCCCGGGGCGCGGCCCAGGCCCAGGTCTATCCGGCCCGGGGCGATGGCTTCGGCCACGCGGAATTGCTCGGCCACCTTCAGGCTGGAGTAGTGCGGCAGCATGACGCCGGCGGTGCCGATGCGGATACGCCGCGTGGTGGCGGCAATGGCGGCCACCAGCATTTCCGGCGCGCTGCCGGCATGGCTTTCGCTGTTGTGGTGCTCGGCCAGCCAGTAGCGGGCATAGCCCCATTCATCCGCCAGCTTGGCCATTGCCAGCGTGTTCTGGATGGCATCGGCCGGGCCACGGCCAGTGCCGATGGTGGATTGGTCCAGGATCGAGAGGCTGAGGGGCATGGCGAGGTCTCCGGCTGGCGCCAACTTAAGCCCGAATGGCGAATGCGCCAGGGCCTGCGCAGGCGGGGCGATGCATCACGGGCTTGGCACTTGAAGCGGCTATCTTCACGGTGCAGTAATAGTTCCTAAGTGATGTTAACGGCACGCCGGCTGGCAACCGCGCTGCGGCCCAAGCGTTATGCTGGGTTATCCTGAAGGATTCGCCGTGTTGGAATTTCAAATTCCCTGGCTGCAATTGCTGCTGGTGGCGGCGTTTCGGAACCTGTTGGGCGTGGTGTGGTATTCGCCCCTGCTGTTCGGCGCTGCCTGGGCCCGCAGCACCGGCTGCACCCAGGCCGAGATGCGCCGCCGCCTGCTGCCGATGTTGCCGGTGGAGTATTTCTGCAGCTTCGTCATCGCCTTTGTGCTGGCGCAGGTGCTGAATTTTGGCGGGGCGATTGACTGGAAGATGGGCGCCTTCGTTGGCCTGCTGATGGCGCTGGGCTTTGTGGCCGCCGGCACGCCCAACCAGGTGATGTATGCCCGCCGGCCGCGCGGCGCCTGGCTGGTTGATGCGGGTTTTTCAGTGGTGAGCCTGATGGCGATGGGCGTGGTGATGGCCACCTGGCGCTGGGATGGGTTGATCCGCACCGCTCTGAGGCAAGGCCTAGCCCGGGTTGCCCAGTAGCGCGCCCAGCGCGAACAGCAGGCCGCCGACCAGCGCGCCCACCAGGGTGCCGTTCATGCGCACATATTGCAGGTCGCGGCCCACGCGCAGCTCGATTTTGTCGGTTACTTCAGTGGCGTCCCAACTGCTCACCACCCCGGCGATGAAGCCGGCCAGCTGGGTTCGGGCGCTGGGCAGCAGCGGCACCAGCAGCGCCTCGGCGGCGCGGTTCAGCCGGGCGCGGGCGGCGGCGTCCTGGCTCAGCATGGCGCCGGCATTGGCGAAGGCGCCTTCCAGCAGCGCCACGGTGCGGCCGCGTGGGTTGGCGGCATCGGCCACCAGGGCGGCGCGCAGCCGGGTCCACACATCGCCCAGCCACAGCGCCACGCTGGGGTGGGCCAGGGCCTGACGCAGCGCGCGGCTGACCTGGGCGGCGCGGTCGGGGTCATGCTCCAGCCGCTCGATCTCGGCCAGCAGCCAGGCCTCGAAGGCGGTACGGAGTTCGCTGTCATTCAGCGCCATCTTGCCCAACTCGGCATTCACCGCGCTCAACAGGCGGCGGGCCACGGTGGCGCCGGCCAGCCAGCCGACAATGGCGCCGCCTTCGGCCCGCACCCGGGCGGTGATGGCCTCGCGCAGCTGGTCCTCCTTGGCGGCCAGGGCCAGCTTCAACTGGGCCACCGCCAGGTCGAACACCTCCTGGTGGCGGCCGCCTTCCACCAGGGCGCGCAGGGCCCGGGCGGCCAGCCGGGCGCCGGCCGGGCCACTGGCCAGGCGGGGCAGCAGCCGGCCCAGCAGGCGGCGGGCGCGGCCATCCTCCAGGCTGGTGAGGATGCGGGGCAGGGTGGCCGCCAGGGCGCGGGCGGCAGGGGCTGAGGCGGTGGGGTCGGCCAGGAAGGTCTTGATAATTCCCGCGAGGTCGAGCTTGGCCAGGACGCGGGTGACCTCGGCTTCGGTGAACACATGGTTGGCCACGAAGCGGCCGAGCCCCTGGCCCAGCCTTTCCTTCTGGCGCGGAATGATGGCGGTGTGCGGAATGGGCAGGCCGAGTGGCCGGCGGAACAGGGCGGTGACGGCGAACCAGTCCGCCAGGCCACCCACCACGCCGGCGGTGGCGCTGGCGTGCAGCAACTGGGTGCCAAAGCCCGGCGGCAGGGCGTAGCTGAGCCCGACCAGCCCGGCCATGCCGCCCAGCAGGCCGGTGGCTATGGCGCGGTGCCGGGCCAGGGCGCGGCGGGCGGGGGCGTCTGGGTCGGGCTGAGGCATGCCCTGCCAAGGTAGGGTGCCGGGGCGCCCGCTGGTAGGGGCAAGCCGCGTGGCCTGGCCCCCGGGTAGTACTCAGCCCTTGGTCTTGGCGCGCTCGATGGCTTCCACGATCAGGCGGCGGGCCTCGGCGGCGTCGCCCCAGCCCAGGATCTTCACCCACTTGCCGGGTTCCAGGTCCTTGTAGTGCTCAAAGAAGTGCTGGATCTGGTCCAGCGTGATCTTCGGCAGGTCCGAGTAGTTGTGCACATGGGCGTAGCGCTGGGTCAGCTTGGGGCTGGGCACGGCGATGATTTTCTCGTCGCCGCCGCCGTCATCCTCCATGCGCAGCACGCCGATGGGGCGCACATTGATGACCGCGCCGGCCAGGATGGGGCGGGTATTGGCGATGAGAACGTCGATGGGGTCGCCATCATCGCTCAGGGTATGGGGCACGAAGCCGTAGTTACCGGGGTAGCGCATGGGGGTGTAGAGGAAGCGGTCCACCACCAGGGTGCCGGCTTCCTTGTCCATCTCGTACTTGATGGGCTCGCCGCCGATGGGCACTTCCACAATGACGTTGACGTCCTGCGGGGGGTTCTTGCCGATGGCGACAGCTTCGATGCGCATGGGGCCGGGATGCTCCGTTGAGTGACCGGGGCGGGGTTTAGCAGGGATTTGCTGCGGTGCGATATGGGGGGATTGCAAATGTTGTCATATTTGACTACATTGACTGCCGATGCCGCGTGACACCCGCCCGATCAGTTGGTTCAAGGCCGCGCTGAAGGATTTTCAGGCTTTTCCGCCTGGGGCGCAGCAGGATTTGGCCGCAGCGCTGACGGTGCTGGCGGAAGGCCGCATGCCCGATATCGCCAAGCCATTGCAGGGCCTGGGTGCCGGGGTGATGGAATTGGCGCTGCGGCACCGGGGCGACGCCTTCCGCGTGGTCTATGCCTTGCAGATTGGCGACGACATCTGGGTTGTGCATGCCTTCCAGAAGAAATCGACCCAGGGGAGCAAGACCCCGAAGCATGAGATTGATCTGGTGCAGCAGCGACTGAAGCGGCTGAGGGAGCGCATGGCATGAGCGATGACGACGAGTTGGTGCGCGGTAGCGGCAACCTGTTCCGCGATCTGGGCCACCCCGATGCCGACCGCGAGCAATTGCGGGCCTTGCTGGCGGCGCGGATTATTGGTGTGCTGGATGAGCGCGGCCTGACCGTGCGGGCGGCGCAGGAGGCCACGGGCGTGGCGGCGGCGGATTTTTCCCGCATCCGGCAGGCCCGGCTGGGGCGCTTCACCATTGACCGACTGATGGGGATTTTGGCCGGGCTGGGCCAGCAGGTGGAGGTGACGGTCAGCGTGCGGCCACGCGGCGTGGCGGCGGCTCACCTATAACGCACCTCTATACAGATTACATTCTTTGAGAATGATCATTGGCACCGTTGTCGTTTCAATCAAAAGTGAACAAGATGTGTTTTTAAATCAATTATGTATTTTTGAGAAAAATCACCTACTAAAAAATTCCTTGCTTGCTACGAAAAGATTTGGTTCCGTATAGTTTCGAGGAGTGATTCTGGAAACGGAGAGTAAAAATGGGTGAACGCGTTGCAGGAATTCAAGCTTATTTAAATCGTTATTGGAAACTAGGAGGAGTGTGTATTGGTGTACTCATAGCTGTCGTGATGATCTGGACGATTCTTCCGCAAACAGAGCAGATATCTTATCAAATATCTGGAGATACATTTTATAGAATTATAATAATAGCACAAGAAAAGAACGCCTTTAGTCTAAATTTATGGTACAAAGGCCATATAGCAATACAAATTATAACAATAATTGCTGCTTTGGTTGCAGTTTTTTTGACAGCACTTTCAAATTCAGGGGAATTAAAAATATCAAAAAAATACACACTTTTTGCATCATTATTAACGGCATCATTGACTTCATTGCATCCAGTGCTTCACGCTCGGGATAATATAGAGACTTTTATTCGTGCTGGTGCGGATTTGACTCGTTTAGAGGTGGAGTATTTGGCGGGGCGATCAAAAATTTGCCAAGCTCCTGTACGATGCCCGCGTCTCGAAAATGATGAAGTCCCCCATGCACTGCTGCAGCTGCAATTGAAGTTGATAGAAAAATTCAGTGAGATAATTAGCGACCAGCAGCGTGCCTACGCTAATATTGGATCGCATATAAGGCATTCAACTAGTGAATCGCAGATAAGAGATCCAGCAATTCAACGTTAGGATAAAAATTCTTAGAAATTAAAACTGAAAATATGCTGTATTGTTCACCCATAAACCAACTCCGCACTGCCCCGCGCCCAGCCCTTCGGCACCTCCTGGCCCGTGGCGTGAAACGCCAGGGCCTCGGCCACCCGAATGCCGTCCACGCCGGCACTTAAAATGCCGCCGGCATAGCCCGCGCCTTCGCCGGCCGGGGTAAATGCTCACGTGGTTGGCGATGCGGGGTTGCGCGCGGGCTCGGGATATGAGTCAAGGTATGGATGACCCTGCCGCCCCGGTTTGGCCTGAGTGACGCCGAGAAGGACGCCCT
>CANFIE010000229.1 GCA_947446625.1 Acetobacteraceae bacterium
GGCGCCACGCTGGGCGCCATGGGCGCGGCGAAGGGAGTCGCCTGGGGCGCGCCGAACAGGCCGGGGGAAGCCGGTGCATAGGGCACGGGCGCCGGGGTATAGGCCGAGGGCGCCGGGGGCGCCGAGGCGGCAAAGGGGTTGCTGCCCACGCCGGCCGGGAACAGCGGGGCGGGCGCCGGCGGCTGGCTGGTGGGCAGGGTGCCCATGCCGGTGTTCATCGGGCCGGGCGGCGGCGGCGAACTGCCAAACAACCGGCCGAAGAAGCCACGCGATTCGGGCTCGGGCTCGGGCAGGCGCATGACGCCCGGGGCCATGCTGGGCAGCATGCCCATGCCGGGCGCGGTCAGCGGCGCCAGGGGCTGCACCTGCGGCGGGCTGGCGGCGCCGTACATGGACGGCGGCCCCGGCTGCGGCACCATGCGCACCGGCGCGGGGCGGCCACGGCGCAGAATTTCCTGGCCCACCGGGGTTTCGGCCAGCCCGGGCATGGAGTTGGGCGGCGGCGCCGGCGGGTTCAGCGTGGGGGCCGAAACCGGGAAAATCGGCGTGCGCGCCTGGCTGGCCAGACGTTCCGCCGTGGCGGCACCCACCGTGCGATTCGGCGGGAAGGCCTGGCCGGCCAGCACCGGGCCATTGGGGTTGGGAATGGCCACGCCGGCCAGCATGGGCACGGCCGGGGTTTGCTGCGGCGTCAGCGTCGGCGCGCTGCCCATGCAGCGGAACACCAGCTGGTAATCCTCATTGGTGATTTGGGTGCGCAGCAACTGGGTTTGCCGGCCCATGGCGTTGCAGAAGGTGGTGGCGTCGGCCAGGCCCTTTTCCGCCGCGCTGGCCAGGTTCCGGCTGGTTACCCGCATGCCATAGGTATCCGGCCCCATGGCAATGGTGCCGGTGGAGCCCACCTGGGTACACCCTGCCATGGCAGCCAGGCCTATCGCCAATGTAACCCGCTGCAGCCGCATGCCTCGAACCCTTAAAGTCCCACGTGCCACCCCAATAGAACATGCCTGCCCGGCACGCCATGTGGCAGCTGCGAAGGGGTGGTTTTCGGCCAAAACCGGCCCGGGAGCAAACCCTGAACGGCTCAGGGCGCCCCTTGGCTGGCTTAAGCCGGGTGTTCTTGCGGTTTTGTGAGCGATTCGGTGCTCAGGCCGTGGCCACCCGCGCCGCCAGGGCCTTGCCCATGGCAGCCGTGCCCAGGGTGCCGCCCACGTCGCGGGTGCATTCCCGTGCCGAGATGACCTGCGCCACCGCCGATTCGATGGCACCCGAGGCCGCAGCAAAGGCATTGGCGCTGGCGCCGCCCTTTTCAGCATGCCAGCCCAGCAGCATGGCGGCGGAAAGCACCAGGCTGGCGGGGTTGGCCTTGTCCTGCCCGGCGATGTCGGGGGCCGAGCCGTGGCTGGCCTGGGCCATGCAGAACTTGTCTCCGGCGTTGATGGAGCCGCCGAGGCCGAGGCTGCCCGAGAGTTCCAGCGCCAGGTCCGAGAGGATGTCGCCGAACATGTTGGTGGTGACGATCACGTCATACTTCTGCGGCGCCCGCACCAGATGGGCGGCCATGGCGTCCACGATCACCTCGTCATAGGTGATGCCGGGGTGCTTGGCGGCCTCGGCCCGGCAGGAAGCCAGGAACAGGCCGTCTCCCTTGGTCAGCACATTGGCCTTATGGACGGCGGTAACATGCTTGCGGCGGCGGGCGGCCAGCTTGAAGGCGCTGACGGCAATGCGGTCGCAGCACAGCTTGGTGATGCGGCGCATGGAGACGCAGACATCGGCCGTGACCAGGATTTCGGCGTTGCCCTGTTCCATGTTGCGGTCGGCGTAGAAACCCTCGGTATTCTCGCGGGCAATCACCAGGTCGAATTCGGCCCCCGTCGGGCTTTTCAGGCCGGGATAGGTGCGGGCGGGGCGGATATTGCCGTACAGGTCCAGGCCCCGGCGGAAGAAGCCCGAAGGGTTGATGGCGCCACCGCCCTGGCCGGCATAGGCGTAGCTGTCCATCGGGCCCATCACCAGGCCGTCGGCAGCCTGCACCGCTTCCATCACGCCATCGGGGATGGTCTTGCCCTGGCTTTGCAGCGTGGCCACGCCAGCGGCCATCTCGCGCAGGTCCAGCTTCAGGCCAAAGCGCGCATCGGCGGCGCGCAGCACCTCAAGCGTGGCGGCGGTGATTTCGGGGCCGATGCCGTCGCCGGCCAGCACAACAAGGCGCATGGGAAGCTTCCTTTTCTGGTGCGGGGCGCTATAGGCCGGCGCAGGCTTGCTGGCCAGAAGGGGTAGAGACATGCCGAGTTTCACACGCCGCACCGCCTTGGCCCTGCCCGCCCTGCTGGGCCTGGGCAGCGCCCGCGCCCAGGAGGCCTGGCCCAACCGCTCGGTGGTGATGGTGGTGCCCTGGGCGGCCGGTGGCTCCAACGACCTGGTGGCCCGGCTGCTGGCGCCGCACCTGACCGAGAAATTCGGCCAGAGCTTCGTGGTGGAAAACCGCTCGGGCGGGGGTGGCGCCGTTGGCATGGGCAGCGTGGTGCGCGCCCGGCCCGATGGCCACACCCTGCTGGTGAGCAGCGCCAGCAACCATGTGTTCAACCAGTTTGTGATCACCGACCAGGGCTACGACCCGCGCCAGGCGCTGGACGGCATTTGCATGCTGAACGATGTGCCGAACGCGCTGGCGGTTTCCAACCAGCTGGGCGTCAACAACGTGCAGGAACTGGTGGCCAAGGCGCTGCGTGAGCCGGGCTTGGGCTTTGCTTCCTCGGGCGTGGGCAGCAGCAACCATCTGGCCGGAGAGCTGTTCCGACTGATGACCAAGACCGACCTGACCCATGTGCCCTATCGGGGCGGCGGGCCGGCCACGGCGGATCTCATCAGCGGTAATATCCCCATTGCCTTCCTCAACCTGCCCACCCTGCTGCCGCCGGCCGAGGCCGGGCGGTTCAAGA
The DNA here is from genome assembly GCA_947446625.1 of Acetobacteraceae bacterium. Lineage (GTDB taxonomy): Bacteria > Pseudomonadota > Alphaproteobacteria > Acetobacterales > Acetobacteraceae > CAIMOR01. The sequence continues at coordinate 2,946 of CANFIE010000229.1, forward strand.
TCATCGGCGTGGGCAGCGCGGAGCGGGTGAGCGTGCGGCCGGAGATCCCGACCATCGCCGAGCAGGGCGTGGCCGGGTATTCGGTGCGCAGCTGGACCGGGTTGTTCAGCCCGCATGGCATGGCGCGGGCGAATGTGGAGAAGCTGAGCGCCGCTTGCCGCGAGGCGCTGGCGCTGCCGGCGGTGAAGCGCCGGCTGGACGAGCTGGCCAGCGTGGCGATTTGGAGCAACCCGGCGGAGACCGATGGCTTCATCCGCGCCGAGTTCGACAAATGGGGGCCGATTGTGCAGGCCGCCGGGGTGCGGCGGGAATAGCGTCTGATCGGCTGAGGCGGTAACGCCAGAAGCCGTGAATCAGCCGCTCGGATGCCTGATCGGCTGAGGTGGTTACTCCGGCTTGATGCCGGCCAGGGTGACGGCGCGCTTCATCTTGTCGAAGTCGGTCCGCAGGAAGGCGCCGTAGCCGGCAGGGGTGCAGAGCGGACCGCGGACAATCTCGGCGCCCTGGGTTTCCAGGCGGTCGTGGAAAATAGCCTCGGTGAGCGCGCCCTGCATGGCCGGCACCAGCTTGGCCAGGGCTTCGGGCGGCACCGGGGCGGTGGCGGAAAGCCCCATGAAGGTGACCATCTCGGCCTCGGGGAAGCCGGCTTCGACCAGGGTGGGCACATCCGGCGCCAGCCGGCTGCGGTGATTGTCGGTAATGGCCAGCGCCCGCACCTTGCCGTCGCGCATCATCGGCAGGCTGGTGGTGATCTGGTCGCACATGCTGTTGACGTTGCCGCCCAGCAGGTCGGCTATCATCGGGCCGCTGCCGCGATAGGGCACATGCGTGACCCCGGCGCCGGTGGCGGCGCTGAACAGCTCAATGGCCAAATGGTTGGAGGAGCCGGTGCCGGCCGAGCCCATGCTGGTGGCGCCGGGCCGCGCCTTGGACATGGTGACCAGTTCCTGGATGGTTTTGGCCGGGTGGTCGGCGCGCACCACGATCATCATGGGCACGGTCAGGCACAGCCCCAGCGGCGCCAGTTGGCGAAAGGGGTCGTAGGGCAGGTTGGCCTGCACATGCGGGTTGATGGTCAACGAGCCATTGGTGCTGAGCAGCATGGAATACCCATCGGGCCGGGCATGCGCCACGTCTCCGGCGCCCAGGCTGCCGCCGGCACCGCCACGGTTTTCCACCACCACGGTCTGCCCCAGGCGCGGGCCCATGTGCTGGGCCAGCAGGCGGCCGAGAATATCGGTGGTGCCGCCAGGCGGAAAGGGAATGACCATGCGCAGCGGGCGGTCTGGCCAGTTGGCCTGGGCCAAGGCGGGCATGGCAAGCAAAGCGGGCGCGGCCAGCAGGGTACGGCGCTTGAGCATGGCGGTTCCTCCGAGGTTCTTGCCGGCATTCTGCCCTGGCTTGCCGGCTGGCGTCACCTTTCTTGGCGCCTGGCTGGCCCAGCGGCGCTGAATCGGCCGCCCCAGTGAAAAAGCTGGGCCGGGGGCGCTTCAGTCAGCGGCGCCCCCGGTCTAGCGTGCCGGCAAAACAGGAACCCCGCGCATGACCCGTACCCTGCCGAATTGGCGCTCGCTGCTCTACGTGCCGACCAACCGCGAAAGCTTTGTGGCCAAGGCGCATACCCGTGGCGCCGATGCCATCATCCTGGACCTGGAGGACGCCATTGCCCCAGGCGAGAAGGCCGCCGCCCGCGCCCTGCTGGGCAGCGCCGTGCCGCGGGTGCGCCAAGGTGGCGCCGATGTGGTGGTGCGGGTGAACCGGGCGCTGCGCCTGGCGGTGCCGGACATTGATGCCGCCGTAGCCGCCGGGGCCGATGGGTTGATCCTCACCAAGCTGATGGGCGCCGACCATGTGCGGCTGCTGGACGAGCACATCACCGAGGCCGAGCTTGCCACCGGCCGGCCGCTGGGCAGCGTGAAGGTGATTGGCCTGGTGGAAACCGCCGAGGCGATTCCGCACATGGATGCCATTTGCCGGGCCAGTGCGCGCATGGTGGCGCTGGGCGTGGGCGGTGAGGATTTAGCCACCGATCTGGGCGCCGAGGCGACGCCGGATGCGCTGGATTTGCCGAAGCGGCTGGGGATCATCGCGGCACGCGGGGCGGGGATTCTGCCCACCGGCTTCATCGGCACCGTGGCCGATATTACCGACCTGGAAGGCTATCGGCGCATTCTGCGGCGCAGCAAGGCGCTGGGCTATGCCTGCGCTTCCTGCGTGCATCCCAGCCAGGTGGCCATCATCAATGAGGAATATGGCGAAGCGCCGGAAGCCGTGGCGCGGGCCCGCCGCATGGTGGCGGCGTTTGACGAAGCCATTGCGCGCGGCGTTGGCGCGGTGAGCTTCGAGGGGCAGATGATTGACGAGCCGGTGGTGGAACGCGCCCGGCGGGTGTTGCTGCGGGCGCGCTGAGGCGCAGCATGGCCGGGATAAGCCCGGCCATGCCGCTGGTCTCAGACGCCGAAGCCGCTGCCGGCCTTGCGGTATTCGTCACGCGGCGGCGCGAAGATATCCAGCACCACGCAGCCTTCCGGGCCGCCGCGCATGCCATGCACGGCATTGCCCGGGGTGCGCCAGAAATCGCCCTTCTTCACCTGGGTCTCCACACCGTCATCAATGCGCACGGCGGTGCCTTCCAGCAGCACGCCCCATTGCTCCTGCGGGTGGGAATGGATGCTGCCCATGGCGTTGGGGCCAATGGTGACCACCGAGAGCATGGCCTGTTCCCCCGGAAAGACGCGGGTGTTCAGCCCCGGCGCCAATTCGCGGGCAATGCCCTGGGTGACGTCATGCAGGTTGAAGTATTCGGGCTTGGACATGGGCGGTTCCTAAAGCGAAATTTCAAGCCAGCCGCGTGCGTCCATGCGCGCGGTGTCGCCGGGCAGCAGCAGCACGGTGGTGGTGGCGCTTTCCACAATCGCCGGGCCACGTAAAGTCTGCTCCGGCGCCAGGGCGTCAAACCGCAGCACCGGGGCTTCCACCACACCGGCTTCCAGCCGAATCCGCCGCGTGGCATGCGGCGCGGCGGGCGCCCCGGCGGTGCGGGCGGCGCTGCTGGTGGCGGGCAGCCGGCCAATGGCGGCGGCGCGGGCGGTGACCAGCACCACCTCCTCCTCCGGCAGATCATAGGTGAACAGGGCGCGGTGGCGGGCATGGAAGGCAGCGCGGAGTTGCTCGCCCAAATCCGGCCCAGCCCAGTTGATGCCATCCAGCGGCACGGCAATCTCGAACACCTGTTCGCCGTAGCGCATATCGGCGCTGCGCTGCACCGCGATCTCGCCGCTGTACCATTGGCCCATGCGGGCGCGGGCTTCGGCCTCCAGCGTGTCATACAGCGCGCCGATGGCGGTGTCGGTCGGCATGCCGCCGGCTTCCAGCGTGCTGCGGGCCATTTCGTAGCGCAGGTCGGATTGCAGCATGCCCCAGGCGGAAAGCCCGGCGGCGAAGAGCGGCACGGCGGCGCGCTTCAGGCCCAATTCCCGCGCCACGGCGCTGGCATGCAGCCCGGCGGCGCCACCAAAGGCCAGCAGGCAGAACTCGCGCGGGTCCACGCCGCGCCGCACCGTGGCCAGGCGCACGCCGTCGGCCATGCGGGCATTGACCAGGCGGTGGATGCCCATGGCGCAGGCCTGCGCGTCGATGCCGA
>CANFIE010000230.1 GCA_947446625.1 Acetobacteraceae bacterium
CTGCAGGGCGCGGGAGATGGCCATGACCATGCCGGTATAGGCCACCGTGGTCAGGCGATATTCCTCCTGCTGCCAGCCCTCGGGCGGGCTGGACTTGCCGTGCCAGGGCATGTCGAAGGTGATGCAGCGGAAGCGGCTGGTCAGTTCGCTGTCATTCAGCAGGTCGCGCCATTGGCGGCCATCACTGCCGGCGGTGTGCAGCAGCAGCAGGGGCTGGCCTTGCCCAGCTTCCTCCACATAGACGCGATGCGGGCGGCCGGCGATGTCGAGCCGCAGGTAGCGGCCGGTGATCGGCTCGAAGCCCGCCGGGGCGCCCAGGGCGGCGCGGGGGGCTTCCGGCGCGGCGTCCCGGAGCAGGGCCAGGGCCAGCTTGAACCATTGCAGATGGGCGAAGAACAGCGTGAGGTCGCCTTCCACCACGAAGGCGCCCTTGCGGCGCAGGCCCATCAGGTCATGCCAGCCGGGTTCGGGGTCTGGCGCCATGAACTTGGCCCAGGCGGCGGGTTCGCAGCGCAGGGCCACGTCATAGGCGCGCATGACGAAGGGGCCGGGCTGCACCGCGGTGACCACGCCGGCGCGGATGCTCAGCAGCCAGGCCTCGGTGCCGAGTTCGAGCAGGGCCTCGGCATTCAGGCCCCGGCCCCAGCGGGCCAGGGCAGGGGCGGCGGCGGTGAGCGCGGGCAGGGTGGCGATGGGTTTCATGGCGTCCTCGGGAATTTCGCCAAAGGCTAACCCTTGGGCGCGGGGCGCGCTACATTGCGCGGGACAGGAGAATCCGCGCCGTGCAGACTGTTCATTCGCCCGACTTCAAGCGCAACGCCACCCGCGCCATGGCCGATGCCGGGCTGCAAAAGGCGTTGGGTACCGCCAAAGGCGCGTTTTTGCAGCGCCGGGCCGTGGCGGTGGCCAACCTGCCCGAGTTTGAGCAGCTGCGGAATATTGGCCGCGACATCAAGAACCACACGCTGGCAAACCTGGATTTCTACCTGGAAACCTTTGCCGCCAATGTGGAGCGGGCCGGGGGCAAGGTGCATTGGTGCAGCACCGCCGAGGAAGCGCGGGAGACCGTGCTGGAGATTTGCCGCAGCGTGGGGGCCAAGACCGTCACCAAGGGCAAGTCGATGATCTCGGAGGAGCTGGGGATCAACGACCATCTGGAACACCACGGGATTACCCCGGTGGAGACGGATTTGGGCGAATACATCCTGCAATTGCGGCAGGAGACGCCGAGCCACATCATTGCTCCGGCCTTCCATTTGAACCGCGAGGATTGGGAAGCGGATTTCCGCCGGCTGCACACGCATTTGCCGAAGGACCGGGTGTTCAACGAGCGGGCGGATATCGTGGCCGAGGCGCGCAGCACGCTGCGGGACAAATTCCTGGCGGCCGATGTGGGGATTACCGGCGCCAACTTCCTGATAGCCGAGACCGGGTCGAGCGTGATTGTGACCAATGAGGGCAATGGCGACCTGACGCAGACGCTGCCGAAGGTGCACATTGCGCTGGCATCTATCGAGAAAATGGTGCCGACGCTGGAGGATGCCTGCAACATGCTGCGGCTGCTGGCGCGCAGTGCCACGGGGCAGGATTTCTCGGTGTACACCACCTTCTCCACCGGGGTGCGGCGGCAGGAGGATCTGGACGGGCCGGAGCAGTATCATGTGGTGCTGGTGGATAATGGCCGCACCAACATGCTGGGCACCGAGTTTCAGGAGATGCTGCGCTGCATTCGCTGCGCCGCCTGCATGAACCACTGCCCGGTTTATGGCGCGGTGGGCGGGCATGCCTATGGCTGGGTCTATCCCGGGCCGATGGGCAGCGTGCTGACGCCTTCTCTGGTCGGCATCGACAAGACCGGGCTGCTGCCGAATGCCAGCACCTTCTGCGGCAAGTGCGAGAGCGTGTGCCCGGTGAAGATTCCGCTGCCCAAGCTGATGCGGCATTGGCGCGAGCGCGAGTTTGAGCGCCACCTGACGCCGCCGACACAGCGGACCAACCTGGCGATATGGGCGTATTTCGCCAAAAGGCCGGCGCTGTACCGGCTGGCGACCAGGCTGGGGATTGGCGCGCTGCATTTGCTGGCGCGCGGGCGCGGGGCCTTTGCCAGCCTGCCGCTGGCGGGCGGCTGGACCAAGGGGCGGGACTTGCCGGCGCCGCAGGGCCAGACCTTCATGGCCGCCTATGCCAAGGCGCAGCGCAACAAGAGGGGCGCATGATGAGCGAGAGCAAGCCCAATACGACGCTGGGGATGATTCTGAACGGCCTGCCGGCCCATGACCACCCGCTGAATGCGGTGGTGACGCGGGTTGAGCTGGGGTTGGACCGGGTGGAGTGGCTGCTGCAACAGCGGCTTCAGGCGGGGCTTCAGGCGGCGGAGAGCATGCGGAAATGAGCAAGGAAGCCATTCTCAACGGGATTCGCCGCGGCCTGAAGCGCGGGCCGCTGCCGGCCGATCAGCAGGCCATGCTGGCGGGGCGGCTGGCGAGCCACCCCAGGCATTTGCAGCCGCAGCGGGCGCAGCTGCCGCGCGCCGAGCAGGTGGCGCTGTTTCTGCGCAATGTGGAAAAGGAATTCGGCACCGTGGAGCGCGTGGCCGGGCCGGAAGCAGTGCCGGGTGCGGTGGCGGATTATCTGGCGGCGCAGAACCTGGCGCCGAAATTCGTGCTGGCGCCGAACCCCGAGCTTTGGGCCATGCCCTGGAATGAGCGGCCGATGCTGGAGTTTCGCTCCGGCCGGGCCGAGGCCGGTGATTTGGTGAGCGTGCAGCACGGCTTTGTGGGCGTGGCGGAAACCGGCACGCTGATGCTGCCGGCGGCGGCGCATCGGCCGACCACGCTCAACCTGCTGCCGGATACCGAGATTGTGGTGCTGAAGGCCAGCCGCGTGGTGGCGGGGTATGAGGATGCGTTCGACCGGCTGCGGGCGGAGAATGCCGACGCGCTGACTGGCGGCTTCATGCCGCGCAATGTGATGTTTGTGACCGGGCCGAGCCGCAGCGCCGATATTGAGCAGACGCTGGAATTGGGCGCGCATGGGCCTCGGCGGCTGCACATTGTGCTGATTGATGATGACCCTTCCGCCCTGCCCGCCGGCTGAGGCATGGCGCGCCCGGTACGCAGGCTGACCGAGGAGGATCGGGCCTTTTGGCACGCCTGGGCGGCGCGTACCCAGGTGCTGCCGCTGAAGGGGCGCGACCCGTTTCCGGCGCCCGTTGCGCCGCCGGTGGTGGTGGCGACTCCGGTGGCGGCGCCCGTGGCCGTGCCGGTGGCGCCGGCCAAGCGCGCCAAGCCGGCGCTGCCGGAGCTGCATATTGGCCATGCTCCGGGCGGGTTGGATGCGCGGCGGCTGCGCGACCTGCGGCGCGGCAAGCAGCGGCCCGAGCGGCGGCTGGACCTGCATGGCAAGCGGGCGCAGGACGCGCATCATGCCGTGCGGGCGTTTTTGCACGACGCCTGGATTGATGGGCTGCGCTGCGTGGAAGTGGTGACCGGCAAGGGCCCGGCGCCCGAGGGCGGGGTGCTGCGGCGGGAGTTGCCGCATTGGCTCAACGCGCCGGAATTGCGGGGGATGCTGCTGGGGGCGATTCATGCGCCCACCGCCAATGTGGGCGCGGTTTACCTGCTGCTGCGGCGGCGGAAATGACGCCCTTCGGCCTGCGGTTGCGGGCTTTGCGGGAGGCCCGGGGGATAAGCCAGAGCGCGCTGGCCGCGGCGCTGCATGTCTCGCCGGCCTATCTTTCGGCGCTGGAGCATGGCCGGCGCGGGCGGCCCACGGCGGGGCTGATCCACCAGGTGAACGAGTTTTTCGGGCTGATCTGGGATGATGCCGATGAGCTGGTGGCGCTGGCGCGGCTGTCTCACCCCCGGGTGGTGGTGGACACGGCCGGGTTGAGCCCGGCCGCGACCGAGTTGGCCAATCGGCTGGCGCGGGAGATCAAGCGCCTGCCGGACAGCAGCATTCAGGCGCTGGCGGCGGTGTTGGACAAGGCGGGGGAGTAGGGGCGCGCAGCCCAGGGGACTGCGCGCCGGCCATCACGCCAGGCGGCAGGCTTCGTCGAAGCTGAAGCGCGGGCTGCGGTCGAAGACGCCGGCGGGGTCGCCATAGCCCAGGTTGACCAGGAAGTTGGACTTCCAGCCGGTGCCGGCCAGGAAGAGCTCGTCCACCTTGGCGTTGTCGAAGCCGCTCATGGCGCCGCTGTCGATGCCCAGCGCGCGGGCGGCCAGCATGAGGTAGGCGCCCTGCAGGGTGCCGTTGCGGAAGGCGGTGGTCTCGGCCAGGGCTTCGCTGCTGACGAACCAGCTGCGCGCATCGGCGTGCGGGAAGAGCTTGGGCAGTTGGTCGTAGAATTTGGTGTCATGCGCCACGATGACGGTGACCGGGGCGGTCATGGTCTTTTCAATGTTACCGCCGGACAGGGCGCCCTTGAGGTTGGCCTTGCCTTCCGCGGTGCGGACGAAAATGAAGCGGGCCGGCGAGCAATTGGCGCTGGTGGGGCCCATCTTCAGCAGATCGAACAACTCTTCCAGCTTGCTGTCGGGCAGCGGGCGGTCCAGCCACTTGTTCTGGCTGCGGGCGGTGCGGAACAGCTGGTCCAGGGCGGCGGCGTCCAGCGGGGCTTGCTCGGTCATCGGTGTCTCCGGGATGGGTGTGTTGGATATGGCGGCAAGCGCGGCCGAGGCCAATCCCTGCTGCCGATGATGATCATTCACGAGACGTGATGACGGCATTTCTCATGCGGTGGGACGACCTTGTGGGTCGGCTTAACCATTCGGTCAGGGCTTCGCGGCATAGTCTCAAAACAAGAGACATATGCCGGAAATGCGAGATCGTGTCCCGCGATACGCAGCTTCGGCCAGGAGCCGAACATGCGCAGCACCACCGCCGATTTGTGGGACGAAGTTTGGGCTGAATATGACGCGCGCACCAGCCCACCCGTGGCCCGGCCCAGGGCGGCGCCGGCTGCTGTGGCGTGGGTGGCGCCGCAAGCGGCCAGCCGGGGCGCGGTGGGGTGGCGCTGGGCGGCGGCGGGGCTGCTGGCGCTGGGCCTGGCGGGGTATGCGGCCATGCCGGTGCTGGCGGCACAGCGGCTGACCCAGGGGCTGAGCCAGGACGACTCGGGCGCCTTGGAGGCGGTGGTGGACTGGCCGGCGATGCAGGCCGGGTTGGGCGGGCAGTTGGCCGCCAGCGCCCATGCCCTGCCGCCCGGGCGCAGTGCCGGGCTGACCCCGGCGGGGCTGGATTTTCTGCAGGGGCTGGCCTGGGAGGTGACGGCGGGCATCACCTCGGCTGAGGGGTTGGGTGCGCTGCTGCGGCGACGGCTGGGGCTTGAGGAGGGGCCGGCGCGGGCGCTGGCGCGGTTTCAGCCATTGGGGCTGACGCGGACCCGGCTGCTGCTGAGTTCCAGCCATGGCACCGAGGAGCCGGTGGCGGTGACGCTGGCGCTGACCGACCCGCTGCGGCTGCGCTGGCAGGTGGTGGCGCTGGAGTTGGAGGAGTGAGGAGGTTGGTGTGCAGGCAAAAAGAAAGGGCGCCCGAAGGCGCCCTTTCCCAGATCTTCCGTGGGGAAGTTCGGGCTGCTTAGCGCAGCACGATTTCCACGCGGCGGTTCTGCGGCTCACGCACGTTGTCGGCGGTCGGCACCAGCGGGCGGCTCTCGCCGAAGGCCTGCACGGTGATCGCGCCGCGGCTCACGCCGTCACGCACCAGCTGGGCGGCAACCGCCTCAGCGCGGCGCTGCGACAGGCGCTGGTTGTAGCCGGCGTCGCCCGAGCGGTCGGCGTGGCCGGCCACTTCGATGCGGGTGACGTTGGCGCGCTGCGCATTGGTCGCCGCTTCCTTGATGATTTCGCGGGCGCGGGCCGTCAGGTCGGCGCGATCCCAGTCGAAGAACACCAGGTAGGTGCGGGCAACGCCCGGCGCGGCGGCCGGAGCAGCAGCCGGAGCAGCGGCCGGCGCAACCGGGGCCGGGGCACCGAAGGCGTAGCGGAAGCCGATCAGGGCGCTGATGTTGTCGTTGGTCGGCTTGTGGCTGACCGAGGACAGCACGCCGGCGGTGGAGCGCTGGCCGGTCATGGTCGGGGCGATCTGGCCGAAGTAGCGGGCTTCAGCGGTCAGGCTCAGGCCGGGGACCATGGAGGAGAGGCTGTAAGCCACGCCCACGATGCCCTGGTAGGCCAGGTTGCCTTCGGCGCGGCTGCGCAGGTTGAAGCTGGAGGTGCCGATCGTGCCGCGCACGCCGGTCCAGTCAGCCCAGGCGTAGCCGATACCAGCGCCGACATACGGCGTGATGTTCGGCACCAGGCCGTTGAAGTCGTAGAAGGCGTTGGCCATCGCACCATAGGTGGAGGTGTAGCCGGTCTTGCGGCTGGCGGTCACGCCGCCGATCGACAGACGACGCACGTCGTTCTCGCGGAAGTTGCCTTCCACTTCGGCGCGCAGGCCGTTGCCGAAGCCGTAGCCGACGCTGGCCAGACCAACCCAACCGATGTCGGTCGACTTCACCTTCACGCCAGTGCCGTTGGAGTCGAGACGGAAGTTACCGCCCGCGCCACCAGCAATGTACACGCC
>CANFIE010000231.1 GCA_947446625.1 Acetobacteraceae bacterium
CGGGCGGGACTTCACTGGTGAAGCCCTGCACCAGGAAGTTGGAGGTGTGCACCTTCATCAGCAGCGCGGTGTTTGGCCCGATGGCCTCGGCATAGTCGCGCGGATGGGTGCGGTTGGTGGTGCCGACCTCATGCAGTTTGGTGCCGGCGCTGCCCATGATGGCAGGCAGCCGGAAGGCGCCACCAATCTCGATGAGTTCGCCGCGCGAGACGATGCTTTCGCGCCCCGCGCCCAGGGTGGCCAGGGCCAGCACCAGGGCGGCGGCGTTGTTGTTCACCGCAATGGCATCCTCGGCGCCGGTCAGCTCGCACAGCAGGGCGCGGATATGGTCGTCGCGCTCACCACGGCCACCATCGGCCAGGGCGAATTCCAGCGTGGCGGCGCTGCGCATGGCGGTGCTGGCGGCGGCCACGGCTTCCTCGGCCAGCACGGCGCGACCCAGATTGGTGTGCAGCACCACGCCGGTCAGATTGAAGACCGGGCGCAGGCTGGGCTGCTCGGCGTGTTCCAGCAGGGCCAGAGCCTGGGCGGCCAGGGCCTCGGTTTCCGGTGGGGTGGCGCCGGCCAGCACGGCAGGGCGCAGGCTGGCCAGCACGGCGCGCACCGCGCCCACCATGGCTTCGCGGCCAAAGCGCGCCGTCACCACGCTGCCCGTCGGGCAGCGCAGCACGGCATCAACGGCAGGCAGGCGCGGCGGCGAGATTGGCTACTCCGCCGCCATGGCCAGGCCGGCGGGCAGCACGGCGCGCAGCGCGGTGACCAGCTGCGCCATCAGCGCGTCGGTATGGAAGGGGGTGGCGCAGAGTCGCTGCCGTTCCGTGCCGCGCGGCACGGAGGGGTAGTTGATGGGCGTGGCGTAGATGCCGTGTTCATGCAGCAGCCGCTTGGCCACATTGCGGCAGGCATCGGCGTCACCAATCCACAGCGGCACGATATGGCTGGCGCTGGGCATGCGTGGCAGGCCGGCGGCGTCCAGCGCCGCCTTCAGCGCCGCGCCACGTTCGGCCAGCTGCTCGCGCCGCGTGCCATCGGCGCGCAGCACCCGCACGCTGGCCAGCGCCGCACCGGCCACGGCGGGCGGCAGCGCGGTGGTGAAGATCAGCCCGCCGGCCACGCTGCGGATATAGTCCACCACATCGGCGTCACCGGCCACATAGCCGCCCAGCACGCCAAAGCCTTTTGCCAGCGTGCCTTCAATCAGGTCCACCCGATGCGCCACGCCGTCGCGCTCGGCAATGCCGCCGCCAGTGGCGCCGTACAGGCCCACGGCGTGGACTTCGTCGAGATAGGTGATGGCGCCGTATTTCTCGGCCAGGTCGCAGATGGCGCCGATGGGGGCGATGTCGCCATCCATGGAATAGACGCTCTCGAAGGCGATCAGCTTCGGCGCTTCACGCGGCACCGAGGCGAGCTTGGCTTCGAGGTCCGCGAGGTCGTTGTGTTGCCAGATGTGGCGCTGCACGCCCTTGGCGCCGCGCATGCCGGCGATCATCGAAGCGTGGTTCTTCACATCCGAGAACACGTGGAAGCCGGGCAGGGCTTCCAGCACCGCGCTCAGCGCGCCGACATTGGCGATGTAGCCGCTGCCGAACAGCAGCGCGCCGGCCTTGCCATGCAGCGCCGCCAACTCGGCTTCCAGCGCCACATGCAGCGGCGAGGTGCCGGAGATGTTGCGGGTGCCGCCGGCGCCGGCGCCGTGGTCGGCCACGGCCTGACGGGCGGCTTCCACCACCGCCGGGTGGCTGCCCATGCCGAGATAGTCGTTCGAGGACCAGACGGTGACCTCGCGGCCCTCGCCTTCGCCGTGCCAGCGATAGACCGGGAAGCGGCCGGCCAGCTTTTCCAGATGGGCGAATTCGCGGTAGCGCCCTTCGGCGCGCAGCCCGGCCAGGGTAGTGCGGCAATGCGTGAGGAAGGCGGTCCGGGTGCTCATGGGGCGGAGATAAGCCTGCATGCGGTTTCTGGCCAATGAAACGGCCGCAACCCTGTGCCGCGGCGGTAACGCTTCTAATGGCCAACCAAGCCCGGGGGCGCTGGCGAACCCATGATATAGATCAACCTGCCGGGTTGGGGATGGTGAATCCGCCCAGGCAGGCCGCAAAGGAGCATTTCCATGTCGATCTCAATTCTGGAACAGCGGCGCATCGAGGCCGCCTTTGCCAAGGGCATCTATGCCGAAATGGCGGCCGAGCTGGGCGCCGAGCGCGCCAAGGCCATTCTGACCCGGGCGGTGGAGAAGCTGGCCAAGGAAGCCGCCGCCAGCATGGCCGCCGAGAGCCCGACCGGGCCGAGCCTGGAGCATTTCATCAGCCTGCAGCCGCGCTGGACCAAGGATGACGCGCTGGAAATTGAGGTGGTGCAACAGGATGGCCGGGCATACGGCTTCAACGTGAAGCGCTGCCGCTATGCCGAAACCTACAAGGGCATGGCCCTGGGCGAGTTGGGGGCAGTGCTGTCCTGCAACCGCGATGGCGCCTTTTGCGAGGGGTATGACCCCAAATTGAAGCTGACTCGGACCCAGACCATCATGGGCGGGGCACCTCATTGCGACTTCCGTTACGTTTACGAAGAGTAGCTTTCGCTTTTCAGCGGCGGCGCGCTGCGTCACAAGGCGGGGAATTCCTGGAGGATCCGCCGATGATCTCGCGCCGCGCCGCGCTGGCCCTGCCCCTCGCCCTGCCCACTCTGGCACTTGCCCAAGGCGCCGCCTGGCGGCCCAGCCAGCCCATTCGCATTGTCATTCCGGCGGCGCCGGGTGGCACGGCCGATATCTCGGCCCGGCTGCTGGCGCCCTTCTTCCAGACCTATTTCGGCCAGAACTGCGTGGCCGAGAACAAGTCCGGCGCCGGTGGCACCATTGGCACCGGCGAGGTGGTGCGCGCCGCGCCCGATGGCCATACCCTGCTGCTGGGCAATATCGGGCCGCAATCCATTGCCTATTCGCTGTTCCGCGGCCTGACCTATACGCCGGATAGCCTGGTTCCCATCGCGGGCACGGTGCGCGGGCCGAATGTGCTGGTGGTGCATCCCAGCGTGCCGGCGCATTCGGTGGCGGAACTGGTGGCGCATTTGAAGGCCAACCCCGGCAAGCTGAGCTTTGGCTCGCCCGGTGTGGGGCAAAGCCCGCATTTGACAGGCGTGTGGTTCAACCAGGCCACCGGGACCGAGGCGATCCATGTGCCGTTCCGGGGCGCGGGGCCTGCGGCCATTGAACTGGTGGCCGGCAATATCCAGTACATGTGGGACAACCTGACCAGCGGCATCCAGCAGATCCGCGCCGGGCGGGTGCGGGCGCTGGCGGTGAGCAGCGCCGAGCGCAACCCGCAGCTGCCCAATATTCCCTCGGCGCGGGAAAGCCTGCCCGCGCTGGCGCAGTTTGACGTGAACACCTGGTTTGGCATCTACGCCCCTGCCGGCACGCCGCGCCACATTGCCGAAAGCCTGAACCGCGCGATGTATGAATGGCACCAGACCGATGCGGTGAAGGCGCGCTGGGCCGAAATGGGCGGCACTTCGCTGTACGGCTCGCTGGAGCAGTTTGCCGCGTTCACGCGCAACGAGATTGAGAAATGGGGCAGCGTCATCCGCAAGGAAGGCCTGCAGATGGAGATTGGCTAGCATGTTGAACCGCCGCACCGCCCTGGCGCTGCCCGCCCTGCTGCTGGCGCCCGCCGCCGCCCGGGCTGAGAATTGGAAGCCGCCCGCCGGGCAGCAGATGCGCCTGCTGGTCGGCTCGGCCGCCGGTGGCACCACCGACATCATGGCCCGCATGTTGAGCCAGCACCTGTTGCAGAAGTGGGGCAGCCCGGTGGTGGTGGAAAACCGCACCGGCGCCGGCGGCACCATTGCCACCGCCGAAGTGGTGCGCAGCCGGCCGGATGGGCTGAACCTGCTGAGCGGCAATATCGGCCCGCAGGCCATTGCCTATTCGCTGTACCGCAACCTGAGCTACCGGCCCGACCAGCTGACCAACATCGCCGGCACCATCACCGGCCCCAACGTGCTGGTGGTGAATGCCGACAGCCCGGTGCGCAGCATGGCGGAATTCGTCGCCTGGCTGCGGCGGGAACGCGGCAAGGTCAGCTTCGCCAGCACCGGCGCCGGGCAGTCCACGCATCTTTCCCCGGTGTGGATGCTGCAGTTGCTGAATGCCGAGGCGATCCACGTGCCCTACCGCGGCAGCGCCCCGGCGCAAACCGCCATTCTGTCGAATGAGGTCGGCTTCCTGATCGACAACCTGACCGGGGTTATCGAGCAGGTGCGCGCCGGCAAGATGCGCGCCCTGGCCGTGACCAGCGCCGAGCGCAGCCCGGCCCTGCCGAATGTGCCCGCCATGCGCGAAACCCTGCCCGAGCTGGCGAGCTACGAAGTGAACACCTGGTTCGGCATCTTCGGCCCCGCCGGCCTGCCGGCCGAGATCACCAACGGGTTGAACGCCGATATCAACGCCTGGGTTGAACTGCCCGAGACCCGGCGCCGCTTCACTGAGCTGGGCGGCACGCCGCTGGTGCGCACCCCGGCCACCTTCACCCAGTTCGTGCAGGCCGAAACCGCCAAGTGGCGCACCGTGATCCAGAAGGAAGGCCTGCAGATCGACGCCAACTGAGGCGGGCCAGGGCGGCATTCCGTGCTAGGCAAGGGCATGGAAACCAAGCCGCCCACCCCCCGCGCCGTTCTTGTTGGCATTCAAACGCCCGAGGTTGACGACATTGCGCATGTCGCCAGCCTGGAGGAGCTGGGTCGCCTGGTGAAGACGCTGGGCTATGAGGTGGCGGGCACCATCTCGCAGCGGCGCGAGGGTACCGGCGCCGGGCTGCTGCTTGGCAGCGGCAAGCTGGCCGAGCTGGCGGCGATGACCGGCGGCACCGGCCAGGTTGGCTCCATGGCGCCGGCGCCGAAATCCAAGGCAAGGGCGCGGTTCGAGGGCGCGGGGAAACCCGCCGCCACGCCGGAGCCGGAAGCGGCTGAAGGCCCCCGGCCCGAATTCGTGATTGTTGACCACGAGCTTTCGCCCAGCCAGATCCGCAACCTGGAACACGCCACCGGCGCCCAGGTGCTGGACCGCACCGGCGTGATCGTGGAGATTTTCCACCGCCACGCCAATACCCGCGAAGCCAAGCTGCAGGTGGAAATGGCGCGGCTGAAATACGTGGCGCCGCGGCTGCGTGAATCCACCGGCGGTGGCGGGCGCCAGCAGGGGCCGGGCGCGGGTGAAAGCTCGCTGGACCTGGACCGCCGCAAGATTCGCGACCGGCTGGCGGCGCTGAAGGAACAGCTGGAGGCGGTGCAGCGCGACAGCGACAACCGCCGTTCCGCCCGGCGAGACCAGCTGCGCGTGGCGCTGGTGGGCTACACCAATGCCGGCAAGTCCAGCCTGATGCGGGCGCTGACCGGCAGCGAGGTGCTGGTGGAGGACAAGCTCTTCGCCACGCTGGACACCACCGTGCGGATTCTGCAGCCCGAAACGCGGCCGCGCGTGCTGGTTTCCGACACCGTCGGCTTCATCAAGCAATTGCCGCATGATCTCGTGGCTTCGTTCCGCTCCACCCTGGCAGAGGCGCTGGAGGCTTCGCTGCTGCTCTATGTGGTGGATGCCTCGGACCCGACTTACGAGGCGCAGCTGGAAGTGAGCCGCACCGTGCTGCGCGAGATTGGCGCCGATGCCGTGCCCTCGCGCCTGGTGCTGAACAAGATGGACCGGGTGGATGCCACCCGCCGCGCCGAACTGGCCGAGCAGCACCCCGATGCCATCATGCTCTCGGCCCATGCGCCGGCCGATGTGGCAGCGCTGCGCGAGACCATCATTGGCTTCTTCGAGGCCGCGATGGTGGAGGATGAACTGGTGCTGCCCTACGCCAAGCAGGGGTTGATTGGCGAAGTGTATGAAAGCGCCCGGGTGCTGGCCGAGGAATATGGCGAAACCGGCCGGGTGCTGAAGGTGCGCGGCCTGCCCGGCGCCATCACCCGGCTGCGGCGGAGCCTGGCCGCGCCCTGAACCGCGCCGCCGCCGCACGCGGCAGGTTGACCCGGGCCAGGGTTGCGGTAACGCAGGGGCTGGTTAACGGGGGAGGGTGGCGCGATGCAACTCTGGCTGGCCGCCACCTTGTCGGCGGCGCTGTTCCAATGCTGGCGCACGGCCAAGCAGCAGAAGCTGCGCGGGCAGCTCTCGGTGAATGGCGCCGGGGTGGTGCGCTACCTGTATGGCGTGCCGGTGGCCGGACTGTATCTGGGCGTATGGCTGGCGCTGATGGGCGGCACGGTGCCCGGGCTGTCCTGGAGCTTCCTGGCCTATACGCTGGGCGGTGGCGTGGCGCAGATTGTGGCGACCAACCTGCTGATCATGGCCTTCGGCTTCCGTGGCTTTGCCGTTGGCACCGCCTATTCCAAAACCGAGGCGGTGCAGAGCGCGGTGCTGGCGCTGGTGCTGTTGCAGGAACAGGTTTCGCTGCTGGCCTGGGCCGGGGTTTCGTTGAGCGTCTGTGGCGTGCTGTACCTCTCGCTGGCCGGGCGGGTGAG
>CANFIE010000232.1 GCA_947446625.1 Acetobacteraceae bacterium
AGCGCGCTGCACATTGCCCCGGGCGAGCAGGGGCCGAGCTGGGCCTGGTGGGCGTGGAACCCGAACTCGGGCGACACCGGCGGTATTCTGAAGGATGACTGGACCACGGTGAACCTGAACAAGATCCAGCTGCTGCAGCCGCTGATGTACGGCCTGATCCCGACCGACAATGGCAGCACCTCGCTTTCGGCGGTGAATGCCGCGCTGGGGCTGACCGACCAGGCGCTGACCACGGCGCAGCACGACAACATTCTGCTGCACAGCAATGCCGGGGTGGCGCAGTACTGGGATGTGAGCAGCGGGGCGATTGGCGCCCAGGGCACGCTGAGCTTTGTGAATGCCGGCAACAGCATTGTTGGCACCGGCGACGTGGATGGCAGCGGCCAGGCCAGCATGGTGGTGCGGGCGGCGAATGGCGCGCTGGATGTGTGGAAGCTGGATGCGCTGGGCCAGCCGCAGCACACCGGCACGCTGGGCACGCTGGACAGCACGGCGACCACGCTGGGCATGAAGGACTTCAATGGCGATGGCACGGCCGACCTGCTGCTGCGCCATGAGACCGATGGCAGCTACTGGACCTGGGACCTGCAGGGCGCGACCGTGACCGGCATGTTCAACCTGGGCGCCGCGCCTGGCGGGGCCAGCTTCGCCGGGGCCGGGGATTTCAACGGCGACGGCAAGGCCGACCTGCTGTGGCGTGCGGTGGATGGCTCGCTGTCGATGAGCTTCACCAACGGCACGGCGATTACCACCACCAAGGACATCGTGCCGCAGCAGCCGGGCTGGACGGTGCAGGGCGTGGCGGACTTCAGCGGCGACGGCAAGGCCGACCTGCTGATGACGGACGGCCTGGGCGGCGCGAAGATTTTGGAGATGGCCGGCAATATCGTGGCCCAGGTGGATGTGCTGGACGCGATTGACCCGGTTTGGCAGGCGGTGAAGCTGGGTGACCTGAACGGGGATGGCCTGGCCGATATCCTCTGGGAAGGCGCCAATGGCCAGTTGACCGAATGGGTGATGGATGGCGCCGGCCATGCCACCGCCAAGCTGGACCTGGGGGTGATCTCCTCGGACTGGCATGTGGTGGGCAAGTAGCCCGCCCGGCCCCCGCCCTGCCCCAACCGGGGTGTGGCGGGGGTTAGGCCTTTTGTTTGAGCGAGCAAATTACCCCTTGCGGTGACGCAGCCCGTTCGGGGTTTGCGCTAAAGCGCAAACCAGCCTTTGACCTTTGGCCGGGCAGCGCTACATGGGGCGGGAGTGAGGAACCCCGCCTTGAACAAGCTGAATCCCAATTCCTTCCGCCAGGGCCCCGACAACCGGGGCCGTTTTGGTCAGTTCGGCGGCCGTTTTGTAGCCGAAACGCTGATGCCGCTGATCCTGGAGGTCGAGGCCGCCTATGAGGCCGCCAAGGTTGACCCCGAGTTCATGCGCGAATGGCGCTTTCTGCTGGAACATTACGTCGGCCGGCCCAGCCCGCTGTGGTTTGCCCAGCGGCTGACGGAACACTTCGGCGGCGCGAAGATCTACTTCAAGCGCGAGGAGCTGAACCACACCGGCGCGCACAAGATCAACGCCGTGCTGGGGCAGATTCTGCTGGCCAAGCGGATGGGCCGGAAGCGGATTATCGCCGAGACCGGCGCCGGCCAGCATGGTGTGGCCACCGCCACCGCCTGCGCCCTGTTCGGGCTGCAATGCGTGGTGTTCATGGGCGCCACCGACGTGGAGCGGCAGCAGCCCAACGTGTTCCGCATGAAGCTGCTGGGCGCCGAAGTGCGGCCGGTGACCAGCGGCGCCGCCACGCTGAAGGACGCCATGAACGAGGCGCTGCGCGACTGGGTCGCCAATGTTCATGACACGTATTACTGCATCGGCACGGTCGCCGGGCCGCACCCCTTTCCCACCATGGTGCGGGATTTTCAGTGCGTGATCGGCGACGAGGCCAAGCAGCAGATGCTGGCCGCCGAAGGCCGGCTGCCGGATGTGCTGGTGGCCGCCGTGGGCGGCGGTTCCTCGGCCATGGGGCTGTTCCATCCCTTCCTGGATGACGAAGGCGTGGCGATGGTGGGGGTGGAAGCCGCCGGGCGCGGCATGGATACGCCGGAACACGCGGCCTCGCTGAACCGGGGCCGGCCGGGCGTGCTGCATGGCAACCGCACCTACCTGCTGCAGGATGGCGACGGGCAGATCATCGAGGCGCATTCGATCAGCGCCGGGCTGGACTACCCCGGCATTGGGCCGGAGCATTCCTGGCTGCATGAGCAGGGCCGGGTGCAATATGTGGGCGCCACCGATGACGAGGCGCTGGAAGCCTTTCAGCTGTGCAGCAAGCTTGAGGGCATTATCCCGGCGCTGGAATGCGCCCATGGGCTGGCGCATATCGCCAAGCTGGCGCCGACGCTGGACAAGGAGAAGATCATCCTGCTCAACCTCTCGGGCCGGGGTGACAAGGATATCTTCACCGTGGCCAAGCATTTGGGGGTGAAGCTGTGAGCCGGATTGCGACGCGCTTTGCCGCGCTGAAGGCCGCCGGGCGCGGGGCGCTGGTGACGTACCTGCAAGCCTATGACCCCGACCCTGCGACCAGCCTGGCGATCCTCCGCGGGCTGCCGGGCGCGGGGGCGGATGTGATTGAAGTCGGCGTGCCCTTCACCGACCCGATGGCCGATGGCCCGGCGATTCAGCGCGCTGCGCAGCGCGCCCTGAAGGCCGGCGCCACCGTGGCCGGGGTGCTGGCGCTGGTGCGGGATTTCCGCAAGGGCGACGACGCCACCCCGATTGTGCTGATGGGCTATTACAATCCCATTCTGTCCTATGGCGTGGACCGCTTCTGCGTGGATGCCGCGGCTTCGGGCGTGGATGGGCTGATCATTGTGGATGTACCGCCCGAGGAGGCGGATGAGATTGAGCCGCAGGCCAAGGCGGCGGGGCTGGATCTCATCAGGCTGGTGGCGCCGACCACGGATGATGACCGCCTGGTGCGGGTGCTGCGGGCGACCAGCGGCTTTGTGTATTATGTGAGCATCACCGGCATTACCGGCACGCGCAGCGCGGCGCGGGAGACGCTGGAGGCGGAGATTCCGCGCATTCGGCGGCATACCGATTTGCCGATCGCGATTGGCTTTGGCGTGCGCACGCCGCAGCAGGCGGGCGAGGCTTCCCGCATCGCCGATGGCGCCGTGGTGGGTACCGCCATTGTGGATACGTTGGCGGCGAGCCTGGACGAGAAGGGCCACGCCCGGCCCGACACGCAGCGCCTGGTGCTGGACCAGGTGCGCGCGCTGGCGGAGGCGGTACGGAGCAACGCGGCATGAACTGGATCAGCGAATGGGCGCTGCCCAAGATAAAGACGCTGTTCGGCGCGCCGCGCGAGGTGCCGGAGAATCTCTGGCACAAATGCCCGGCCTGCGAGCAGATGATCTTTCATCGCGATCTGGAACGTGCGCTGCATGTGTGCCCGCATTGCGGCCACCACATGCGCGTGGGCGCCCGCACCCGGCTGGACTACACCATGGACCCGGGCTGGCAGAAGATTGAGCTGCCCAAGGCGCCGGCTGATCCGCTGCGGTTTCGCGATCAGCGGCGCTATTCCGACCGGCTGAAGGAAGCCCAGCTGAAGGTGGGGCAGGAGGATGCGGTGCTGGTGGCGCATGGCGCCATCGAGGGCAATCGCGTGGTGGCCGCCGCCTTCGACTTCAGCTTTCTGGGTGGCAGCATGAGCGCCGGCGTGGGCGAGGCGCTGGTGACGGCGGCCCGGCTGGCGGTGTTGCAGGATGCGCCGCTGGTGGTGTTCACCGCCTCGGGCGGGGCGCGCATGCAGGAAGGCACCGTGAGCCTGATGCAGATGCCGCGGAGCGTGATTGCGACGCGCATGGTGAAGGAAGCCGGGCTGCCCTACATCGTGGTGCTGTGCGACCCGACAACCGGTGGCGTGACCGCCAGCTTCGCCATGCTGGGGGATATTCAGATTGCCGAGCCGGGGGCGCTGAT
Organism: Acetobacteraceae bacterium; assembly: GCA_947446625.1. Lineage (GTDB taxonomy): Bacteria > Pseudomonadota > Alphaproteobacteria > Acetobacterales > Acetobacteraceae > CAIMOR01. Next base: position 3,988 of record CANFIE010000232.1, read on the forward strand.
TGGCTTTGCCGGCGCGCGGGTGATTGAGCAGACGGTGCGCGAGAAGCTGCCGGAAGGCTTTCAGCGCGCCGAATACCTGCTGGCGCACGGGATTTTGGACATGGTGGTGAAGCGCGGCGAGATGCGGCCGACGCTGGCGCGGCTCATCAGCCTGTTGCGCATGCCGGAAGTGGCGGCCGAGGCGGTGGCGGCGACCATTGCCCTGCCCGGCCCGGAAGCCGGCGCCGCCACCGTTCAGTGAGCCGGTCTGAAGCGATTCTGGCGCGGCTGCATGGGCTGCACCCGAAGCTGATAGACCTGAGCCTGGGGCGGTTGCAGCGCCTGCTGGACGCGCTGGGCAACCCGGAGCGGCAGTTGCCGCCCGTGGTGCATGTGGCCGGCACCAATGGCAAGGGCAGCACGTGCGCCTTTCTGCGCGCCATTGCCGAGGCTGCCGGGCAGCGGGTCCATGTGTTTGTCAGTCCGCATCTGGTCGAGTTCCGCGAGCGGATTCGGCTGGCCGGGGCGCTGGTGGAGGAGGACGCGCTGGCCGCGGCCTTGGCCGAGGTGGAGCGGGTGAATGATGGCGCGGCGATCACCGTGTTCGAGGTGATTACCGCCGTGGCGCTGCTGCTGTTCAGCCGGGTGCCGGCCGATGTGCTGGTGCTGGAAGTGGGGCTGGGCGGGCGGTTCGACGCCACCAATGTGGTGGCCAGGCCGGCCGCCTGCTGCATTGCCAGCATCTCGATGGATCACATGGATTTTCTGGGGGATTCGCTGGCGGGAATTGCCGGGGAGAAGGCCGGGATCATGAAGCCGGGGGTGCCGTGCGCCACCGGGGCGCAGGCTGCCTCGGCCCTGGCGGTGTTGCAGGTGGAGGCCGCCATGCAGGCCACCCCGCTGCTGCGCCGTGGGCATGAATGGCAGGTGGAGCCGGGCGAAGCGGGGTTTGTGTTTGAGGATGCTCGGGGCCGGCTGGCGCTGCCGCCGCCGGCGCTGCTGGGGCCGCACCAGGTGGAGAATGCCGGCATTGCCGTGGCCGCGCTGCGCGCCTGGAACCCGCCCTGGCTGACCGATGCCGCCATTGCCAAAGGGGTGGCCAGCGCGGAATGGCCGGCGCGGTTGCAGCGCCTGCAGGGCCGGCTGGCGGCGCGGCTGCCGGCGGGGTGGGAGTTATGGCTGGATGGTGGGCATAATGCCGGGGCCGGGGTGGCGCTGGCGGCGCATCTGCCGGCCTGGGCCGACCGGCCGCTGCACCTGATTGTGGGCATGAAGCAGGGCAAGGGGGCCGGGGATTTCCTGGCGCCGCTGCTGCCCTTTGCCACCACGCTGCACGCCATTGCCGAACCGGGGCAGCATTTGGCCATGCCGGTGGAGGCCATTGTGGCGGCCAGCGGCGGGCAGGCGGTACCGGGGCCCACCCTGGCCGAAGCCCTGGCCAAATTGCCTCTGGCTGGCCCACCGGCACGGGTGCTGGTGTGCGGCAGCCTGTATCTGGCCGGGGAAGTGCTGAAGGCGGGGTGAGGCGCGGAAAGCCATTGCTTCCCGCGCGCCGTGCTTAACCCAGCTTGCTGTCGATCCAGGACTTCAGCGCGCCCTTCGGCTTGGCGCCCACGGCGGTGTCCACCACCTTGCCGTCCTTGAACAGGATCATCGTGGGAATGCCGCGCACGCCATAGGTGTTGGGCGACATCGGGTTGCTGTCGATATCAACCTTGGCGATGGTCAGGCGGTCGCCGTATTCCTTGGCCAGATCTTCCAGGATGGGGCCGACCATTTTGCAGGGGCCGCACCATTCGGCCCAGAAGTCCACCAGCACCGGGCCGGGGGCGGACAGCACGTCCTGCTTGAAGGTTTCGTCGGTGACGGCCTTGGTGTTTTCGCTCATCGGTCTTTCTCCACGGGGACAGGCGGTCCCGAATCAATGCTGAAACTCGGGTGCCGGGGGCTTCGGGTCAAGCGGGCTGGGTCGTTATTGTGGCGCATGGCTGTCCAGCAGGGCATGCGGCAGGGGCATCAGGCTGGCGCCGTAGGTCCAGACCAGGGCGCAGTCCACCGCCCGGCCCGGAAAGGCCTGGCGCAGCACGGCGCGGTAGGCCGCCATTTGCCGCAGGTATAACGGCGCCACCTGGGCCGGGTTCGCCGGGGGCGGGCGGTTGGTCTTGTAGTCCAGCACCAGCACGCGGTCGGGCGTTATCACCAGCCGGTCCACCTGGCCGGAGATGAGCGCCTGGCCGACGCGGCCGACAATGGGGGCCTCGGCCAGGCTGTCCGCGGCAAAGGCGGCCTGCAATTCCGGGGTGGCGAGCAGGGCCAGCACCTCGGCGAGCGACTCGGCCTGCTCGGCGGCGCTCAGGCCATGGCCGGGGCGGGCGAGGAAGGCGCGGGCGGCGGCCTCGCGCTCGGCGGCGGGGCGTTCCGGCAAATGCTGCATCAGGGCGTGCAGCAGCCGGCCCCGGCGGAAGCGGCGGCCGGAGGGGTCGGCCACGCCATGCGGGGCGGCGGCGGGGGTTTCGCCCTCGCCGGGCAAAG
>CANFIE010000233.1 GCA_947446625.1 Acetobacteraceae bacterium
CGGCGGCGGCTGGCGCTGGTGGGGTTTGGGCTGGTGGCAACCTCGGTACTGGCGGGGGCGGCGACCACGCCGTTTGGGCTGTACCATTTTGGCCGGTTGCAGCTTTACGGCGTGGCGGCGAATGCGGTGGCGGTGCCGATCACCTCGGTACTGGTGATGCCGGCGGGGATGGCGGCGGTGGCGCTGATGCCGCTGGGGTTGGAAGACCTGGCCCTGGTGCCGATGCGCTGGGGGGTGGAGGCGACGCTGGCCGTGGCGCATTGGGTGGCAGCCTGGCCGGGGGCGGCGCTGACCGCCAGGCCGATGCCGCTGTGGGGCTTGGGGGTGGTGGCCTTTGGCATGTTGTGGCTGTGCCTGTGGCAGGGCGGCTGGCGGGTTTGGGGCGCGCCGCTGCTGGTGCTGGGGCTGCTGAGCGGCAGCTTTGCGCGGCCACCGGATGTGCTGATTTCGGCCGATGCGCGGCTGGTGGCGGTGCGCACCGAGGAGGGGGTGTTCTGGCAGCGGCTATCAGGCGCCAGCAACTTCACCCGCGACATGTGGCTGCGGCTATGGGGCGAAACCACGGGGGCGGCGCTGCCGGCGCAGGGCGGGCCGGCGGGGGTGAGTTGCCAGGGTGGGCGCTGCCTGCTGCGGGCCGAGCCGGCTGTGGTGCTGTTGCAGCGCGGCGCGCCGGGGCGGGAGGATTGTGCCGGCGCGGCGCTGGTGATCGCGACCGAGCCGGTGCGGGGGCGCTGCCGGGCACGGGTGGTGGACCGCTTCAGCGTTTGGCGCGAGGGGGCGCATGCGGTGTGGTTCAGGCCGGGGGGCGTCGAGGTGCTGAGCGACCGGGCCTGGCGGGGGGACCGGCCCTGGGTGCCGCCGCTGCCGGCCCCGCGCGGTAGCGGGGAGCCATTGGCGCCGGTTGAGTGATCTTTCGGATTAGTACTTCCGCAGCAGGCCGATGAGGCGGCCCTGCACGCGCACGCGGTCTGGCCCGAAGATGCGGGTTTCGAAGGCCGGGTTGGCGGCTTCCAGCGCGATGGAGTTGCCGCGGCGGCGCAGGCGCTTCAGCGTCACCTCGTTGTCGTCCACCAGGGCCACCACGATGGCGCCGTTCTCGGCCACGTCGCCGCGCTTGATGATGACGGTATCGCCATCAAGGATGCCGGCCTCGATCATCGATTCGCCGGCGACTTCCAGGGCGTAGTGGTCGCCCATGCCGAGCAGCGCGGCGGGGACTTCCACGCTGCTGCCGGTGTCTCGCATGGCTTCAATGGGCAGGCCGGCGGCGATGCGGCCATAGAGTGGCAGGTGGACGGCGGCGGCTTCATTCGCCGGCTTGGCCACGCCCTGCATGTTGCTGGCGAAATTGCCGCGAATGACGTTGGGGGCGAAGGGCGCTTCCTTCGGTGCGGCGGGCGCTGGCGCGGCGGCGGCACGGCGCGGGGCCATGCTCTCCGGCAGGCGAATGACCTCCAGCGCGCGGGCGCGATGGGCGCGGCGCTTGAGGAAACCGCGTTCCTCCAGCGCCGTGATCAGCCGGTGGATGCCGGACTTGGACTTCAGGGTCAGCGCCTCCTTCATTTCCTCGAAGGAGGGCGAGAAGCCGGTCTCGCGCAGGTGTTTGTCGATGAAGATCAGCAATTCGTGCTGCTTGCGGGTGAGCATAGACTGTCCTCCGTGCCCGCGCCGCCGCATGGCGCCAAGCCTGCGGCGAACAAACCGGGAATCACAGGGATGTTCTATGGAAGTTCCCGAATCGGGTCAACAGAATTGTGGATAACTATTGGTTAAAACAAGAACGTGGAGGGTAAGGGTTTGCCCTCAAACATCGGGCGGCGGGCCTCCGCCCGCCTTGGCTTCGCCGCATAGGCGGCGGCGGCCATTCGGCGGCTCGGCCCGTTGGGCCGGACTATGTCAAATGCCGATGGCGTCGAGCGAGATGATGTCCACCCATTCGCCGGCCGGCAGCGGCGGGGCGTGCGGGGCGCGCAGAATCAGCGCCTCGGCACGTGCCAGGGTCTTCAGCATGGAGGAATCCTGCGCCGGGAAGGCGGTGGCCACCAGCGTGTCGCCCTGCATCTCCAGCCGGGCGCGCAGATGGTCGTAGCGCTTGTCGTTCTCGGCCAGGCCGGTGCCGGTGCGGGCGCGCAGCGTGGGCGGCGGCGCGGCCTTGCCACCGCCCAGAATGGCCAGGGCCGGCAGCAGGAATTGCACGGCGCAGACCAGGGCGGAAACCGGGTTGCCGGGCAGGCCCAGCAGCGGCGTGCCCAGCAGGCTGCCCCAGATCAGCGGCTTGCCCGGGCGCATGGCGATTTGCCAGAAATCCAGCGTGAAGCCCTGCGGGCCCAGTGCGGCCTGGACGAGATCATGGTCGCCCACGCTGGCGCCGCCGGTGGTGACCAGCATGTCGCAGCTGCGGGCGGCGCGGGCGGCCTCGGCAATGGCGTCGCGGTCATCCGGCGCAATGGGCAGCACCACGGGTTCGCCGCCGCCGGCCCGCACCAGGGCGGCCAGGGCATGGGCGTTGCTGCTGACAATGCCGCCGGGGGGCAGCGGGTCGCCGGGCAGGGCGATTTCGTCGCCGGTGGCCAGAATGGCGATGCGCGGCTGGCGATGCACCTGGAGCCAGGGGTGGTTGCTGGCGGCGGCTAGGCCGATGTCGCGCGCCGTCAGCCGGCGGCCGGCAGGCAGCAGGGCTTCGCCGGCCGAGAAATCCAGCCCTGCGGGGCGAATCCAGCGAGCGGGGCGGACAGCCTCGTTCACCGTCACCTGGCCGGGGGCGGCGGTGGCGTCCTCCTGCAATAGAATGGCATCGGCGCCGGGGGGCACGAAGGCGCCGGTGAAGATGCGGACGGCCTGGCCGGGGCCGACGCTGCCGGGGAAGGGATGGCCGGCCGGGGCCTCGCCGATGACGGCCAGGGTGGCGCCCAGCGTGGCGTCGGCGGCGCGGACGGCGTAGCCATCCATCGCCGAGACATCAGCCGGCGGCTGGGTGACGCGGGAGAGCACCGGGCTGGCCAGCACGCGGCCCCAGCCCTGGGCCAGCGGCACCGTCTCGGCCGTGGTGGGGCCAAGGCTGGCGAGGATGCGGGCGCGGGCTTCTTCCAACGGGATCATCAGTCGGCCTTGTAGGTGCCGGACTTGCCGCCGGTTTTTTCCACCAGGCGCACGGCTTCAATGCGCATGCCGCGGTCGGCGGCCTTGCACATGTCGTACACCGTCAGCGCCGCTACCGTGACCGCGGTCAGCGCTTCCATCTCTACCCCGGTGCGGCCCACCAGCTTTGCCAGCGCCTCGATCTCGATGGCGTCGGGCGCGGCGATGGTGAGGTCCACCGTCACCTTGGTCAGCGCCAGGGGGTGGCAGAGCGGGATGAGGTCGCTGGTTTTTTTCGCCGCCATGATGCCGGCGAGGCGGGCGACGCCCAGAACATCGCCCTTGCCGACCTGCCCGCCCTGGATCAGCGCCAGGGTGGCCGGCGCCATGGTGATGCGGCCCCGGGCCACGGCCACGCGTTCGGTTTCGCCCTTGGTGGAGACATCCACCATGGCGGCGCGGCCGGCCTCGTCGAAATGGGTCAGCCGCGTTGAGGTTTCAGCGGGGGAGGGTTCAGAGGGCATGGACCAATTCGCGGGCGGCGGCGGTCACGTCGGTCTGCCGCATCAGGTGCTCACCCACCAGAATGCAGCGGGCGCCGGCCTCGGCCATGCGGCGCACATCCTCGGGGCTGCGGATGCCGCTTTCGGCCACCGGAATGCGGTCGGCCGGCACCAGGGGGGCCAGACGCTCGGTGGTGGCGATATCGGTTTGCAGCGTTTTCAGGTTGCGGTTGTTCACGCCGATCAGCCGCAGGTTCAGCCCCAGGGCGCGGTCCAGCTCGCGCTCGTCATGCACCTCGGCCAGAATCGACATGTCGAGGCTGCGGGCGGTGCTGACGAGTTCCTCGGCCATCGAGTCCTCCAGCGCCGCCATGATGACGAGGATGCAGTCGGCGCCCATGGCGCGGCTTTCAAACACCTGCCAGGGGTCGATCATGAAGTCCTTGCGCAGCACCGGCAGATTGCAGGCGGCGCGGGCGGCGATGAGATCCTCGCGCCGGCCCTGGAACCAGGGGCCGTCGGTGAGGACGGAGAGGCAGCTGGCCTCGCCCTCGGCATAGGCGCGGGCCAGGCTCGGCGGGTCGAAGGGGTCGCGGATCAGCCCGCCGCTGGGCGAGGCGCGCTTGATTTCGGCGATCAGCCCAATGCGGCCCCAGGCCACGGCGTCGCACAGCGCGGCGGCGAAGTCGCGGGTCGGCTCGGCGGCGGCGGCCAGGCGCTCGATTTCGGCCTGTGGGGTAATGGTGCGGCGCTCACGCACCTCGGCGGCCTTGTCCGCCAGGATTTTGGCCAGCGTGTCAGACACCGCACTGCCGGGGGTGATGATATGGGGGGCATTCATGGGGCGCAGGCGTCCTTCAGGCGGGACAGAACAAGGGTAGCGGCGCCGGTATCCACGGCCCGGGCCGCCTTGGCAACGCCTGCCTTGAGATCGGTGGCCTGGTCGGCCACCACAAGGGCGGCGGCGGCGTTCAGCAGCACGATATCGCGGTAGGCACCGGGGGCGCCGGCCAGCAGGGCCTGCAGGGCGGCGGCGTTCTCGGCTGGCTCACCGCCCTTGATCGCCTCGGGCGGGGCACGGGTGAGGCCGGCATCCTCGGGCGTGATGGTGAATTCGCGGAACTGGCCATGCGCCAGCTCCACCACCTGGGTCGGGCCGGAGAGGGCGATTTCGTCCAGGCCCTGGCCGTGGACCAGCCAGGCCTTTTCGGTGCCCAGGCGGGCCAGGGTTTCCGCCATGGGGCGCAGCCATTGGGTGCTGAAGGCGCCGGTGAGCTGGCGCTTGACCCGGGCCGGATTGGCCAGGGGGCCAAGCAGGTTGAAGATGGTGCGGGTGCCGAGTTCGACGCGCGGGCCGGCGGCGTGGCGCAGCGCTGAATGATGGCGCGGGGCCATGAGGAAGCACATGCCGGCCGTGGCCAGCACCTGGGGCAGGCGGTCCAGCGGTACGTCCAGGTTCAGGCCCAGGGCCGAGAGGGCATCCGCCGCGCCGGATTTGGAGGAGAGCGCCCGGTTGCCGTGCTTGGCCACCGGCACGCCGCAGGCCGCCACCACCATGGCGGTGGCGGTGCTGATGTTGAGGCTGCCGGAGGCGTCTCCGCCGGTGCCGACGATGTCCATGGTGCCGGGCGGGGCTTCCACCGCCGTCATCCGGGCCAGCATGGCGCGGACGGCGCCGGTCATCTCGGCCACCGTCTCGCCCCGCACGCGCATGGCCATGACCAGGCCGGCGATCTGCGCCGGGGTGGCCTCGCCGGCCATGATGATACCGAAGGCGGCCTCGGCCTCGGATTCGGCCAGGGTTTCGCCCGCGGCCAGGCGGGCGAGGGCCGGCTTGAGGCTGTTCACGCCAGGGCGCCGAGCTTCACCCCGGCCAGGGTGAGGAAGTTGCGCAACAGGTCATGCCCATGCTGGCTGGCGATGCTTTCCGGGTGGAATTGCACGCCCCAGACCGGCTTTTCCCGGTGGGCCAGGCCCATGATGAGGCCGTCCTCGGTCCAGGCCGTGGCTTCCAGCTCGGGTGGCAGGTCGTCTCGGCGCACCACCAGGGAATGGTAGCGGGTGGCGCGGAAGGGGCTGGGCAGGCCGGCAAAAATGTCGGTGCCCTTGTGGTGGATGTCCCACACCTTGCCGTGGACTGGTTCCGGTGCGCGCACCACGGTGCCGCCGAAGGCCTGGCCGATGGCCTGGTGGCCGAGGCAGACGCCCATCAGCGGCACCCCCGCCGCCGCCGCCGCGCCGATGAGGGGCAGGCAGATGCCGGCCTCGTTCGGCGTGCAGGGGCCAGGGGAGAGCACGATCGCCTCCGGCCGGAGCGCGAGGGCTTCCTGGCTGGTGAGGGCGTTGTTACGCCGCACCTCCACCGCTACCCCGAGATCCCCGAGGAAGTGGTAGAGGTTGAACGTAAAGCTATCAAAGTTGTCGATCAGCAGGATCATGGTGGGTTGAGTCTATCGGCCGGGGCCGGGGCGGGGTCAAGCGATGCCGGTGGGGTGGCCGGTTGGGGCTGCGGCGGCGGCGCCAGGGCCGGGCCGGAACAGACATCGAAATCATAGGGTGTGCGTTGCATCTGGGGCTCCTGAAGGGTGGGGCCGCTTGCTCCGCTGGGGGGTATTGTGCGTGGTCAGTCAGGCACAAAAAAGGCCGCCAGGGAGTGGCGGCCTTGTGGGGATTGCTACGTGCGCAATGCCAGGACCGCCGGTGCATACCAGCGGTACCAAAATCGCGCGACGGGCAAGGTGCTGACCATGGCGCAGAGCGTATCAGTATCCGGGCCGGGGCGCCAGTTCCATCATCACCTGGTCGACGCCGCCATCCACCAGGATTTCGGCGCCGGTGACGTAGTCGGCGCGGTGGCTGGCGAGGAAGA
>CANFIE010000234.1 GCA_947446625.1 Acetobacteraceae bacterium
CCCGCAGGCCGAACAGCCGCTCCTCCAGCACTTCCAGCCGGCGCGGGTCCGGCCCGCCCTCCTGCAGCATCCGCTCCAGCAGCGCCTCGGCCTCGGCCAGGCTGTCCTGCGCCGCGGCCAGATGCGCCAAAATCGGCTGCGCATCGTCATTCGGTGGCGGCAGCCGCTCCAGCGCCCGGCTGGCATTGCGCAGCCCCTCGGCTGGCCCGCCACCGCCCCGGCGCCGGTCGCGCGGCTGCAACTCGGCCAGGGCGGTGCCAATCTGCTCGGCCCGGCGCTCACCCTGTTGCAGCTTCTGCCGCTCCTTGGTCAGTTCCTCCTCCTCGCCCTCCTCGGGCGAAAGGCCGGTCAGTTCCTCCACGGCGTGGCGCAGAAACTCCTCATCGCGCTGCGCCGCGGCAATCGCCGCCTGCGCCTCGGCCAGCGCCTTGGCTGCCCCGCGCCATTCGCGCCAGGCCGCCCCGGTGGCGCCGCGCTTGCCATCCAGCCCGGCGAAGGCGTCCAGCAGCCCGGCATGGCTCGCCGGGTCGGCCAGGCCCACCTGGTCATGTTGGCCCTGCACCTCAACCAGAGTCGCCGCCAGCCGCCGCAGCAACCCCACCGCCACCGGCTGATCATTCACAAAGGCACGGCTGCGCCCATCGGCCTGCACCACCCGGCGCAGCACCAGAATGTCATCCGCCTCAATGCCGTGTTCTTCCAGCAGCGCCAGGGCAGGGTGCCCGGCCGGCGGCAGAAACCCCGCCGCCACGCTGGCCTGGGCCTGCCCGGCGCGCACCATCCCGGCCTCGGCCCGCAAGCCGCAGGCCAGCCCCAGGCTGTCGAGCAGGATCGACTTGCCCGCCCCGGTCTCGCCGGTCAGCACCGAAAGGCCGGGCCCGAAATTCAGGTCCAGCCGCTCGATCAGCACGACATCACGAATAGCCAATGAGGCGAGCATGCGCCCCCGATGCGCCGGTCAGGCGCGACTCAGAAGGGGGAAACCCAGGCCAGCGACCGCCGCACCAGGCCAGGACGCTCCGGCGAATCGGCCGGGCGGGCGCCTTCCACCAGCAGGGCGTAGCTGTCCTGGTACCAGGGGCTGCCGGGGAAGTTGTGCCCCAGCACCGAGGCGGTCTTCTTCGCCTCATCCGGCAGGCCGAGCGTCAGGTAGATCTCGGTCAGCCGATGCAGCGCCTCCGGCACGTGGTTGGTGGTCTGAAACTCGTCCACCACGCGGCGGAACCGGCCAATGGCCGCGCCGTACAACTGCTGGCGCTCATAGAAGCGCCCGACATTCATTTCCTTGCCGGCCAAATGGTCGCGGCCCAGGTCAATCTTCAGCCGCGCATCACGGGCATAGCTGCTCTCAGGGAAGCGATTCACCACATCCTGCAGCGCCGCCAGGGCCTGCTCGGTGGTGCGCTGGTCGCGCTGCGCGTCGCTGATCTGCTCGTAATAGCAAAGCGCCCGCAGGTAGTAGGCATAGGCAATGTCGCGATGCGCCGGGTGCAGCTGAATGAACCGGTCCAGCGCGCCCACCGCCTCAGTGTAGCGGTTACGCTGGTACTCGCCATAGGCGGTCATGATCTTGGCATTGGTGGCCCAGGCCGAGAACGGATGGTCCCGCTCCACCTGGTCGAACAGGTCCACCGCATTCTGGAAGCGCCGCGCCTGCAACGCCTCCACCCCGGCGGCGTAAAGCCCTTCCGGCGTGCGGTCGATGGTGGCGTCGTCGTCCCGCAGCACCTGGCTGGGGGTCGCCAGGTTCGAGGCATTGCCATCCCACGGATTAACGCTCCGCAGCGTCTGGCATCCGGGCAGCAAGCCCAGGCTCAGCATCAGGGCGGCAATCGAGGGCAGCGCGCGTCGGGTCATCGGGGCCGTGTCATTCACCATGGAGCGTCTATACCACGCCCCGCGCCGGGCGCGAGAGAGGGCATGCGCGCGGGCGGCGGGAAATCCGTGAATAAGCGGTCAGGCGATGCTCGGCGCCGCGGCGGCCGGCAGCCGGGCGGAAAACCCTTCGCTCAGCAGCGCCGGGGGCACCAGGCGCCAGGCGCTACGGTCGGCAAACAGCGTCCGCAGCAGCCGGTTGTTCAGGGCATGGCCCGAGCGATGCCCGGTGAACAGCGCCCGCAGCGGCGCCCCGGCCAGCGCCAGGTCACCCACCGCATCCAGCAGCTTGTGGCGCACAAACTCATCCGGCCGGCGCAGCCCGCCCGGGTTCAGCACCTTCGCGCCATCCACCACCACGGCATTGGTCAGGTTGCCGCCCAGCCCAAGCCCGGCGGCCTGCAACTGCACCACCTCCTCGGCCATGGCAAAGGTGCGGGCATCGGCCAGCGCGGTGCGGAAGGCATGCGGCGTCAGGCGCTCGCTCAGGCGCTGCCGGCCAATGGCGGCGGCGCGGAAATCAATGGTCAGGTCGGCCTCAAAGCGGTCGCCGCCATTCGGCGTCAGCTCGGCCCAGGCCTCGCCTTCCTGCACCCGCACCGGGCGCAGCACTTCCAGCACCTCGGTCATGCCGGCGCGGGTCACGGTGCCGGCGCAGTCAATCAGAAACACGAAGGGCGCCGCCGAGCCGTCCAGAATCGGCACTTCCGGCCCGTCCAACTCCACCACCGCGTCATCAATGCCGCAGCCGGCCAGCGCGGCCATCACATGCTCAACGGTGCCAATGCGCAGCTTGGGCTGGCTCGGGTCGCCCAGCACGGTGCACAGCCGGGTATCCACCACATTGTCCCAGCGCGCCGCCAGTTCAATGCCGCCCAAATCCGTGCGCCGAAACACAATCCCGCTACCCGGCGCGCCAGGCCGCAGAGAGAGCGCAACCCGCCGGCCGCTGTGCACGCCCACACCCACGCAGCCAATCGCTGCCTTCAAGGTGCGGCGTCGCCCTGTCTCTGCCGGCATATACCCGTCCATTACTCGCCCCTGCTGGTTTTGGAACACATTGGTTCCCGGGGCCCGATTTGCCCCCGCCATTGGGGCATTTCTCAGGCATGCCCAGCGGGAAACTGCCATTCCCGGCATTCCCCTGCGAGTCACTGCTTATTACTCTGTGTTTCGATTCAACCGCCTGATTCCGAACACATTTTGCGCCGCACTCCCAGGGGAATGCGGCGCATTGTCATTCGGAACGCAACTTGAAGTTGTGCAGTGCAGCAAAGACTACGAAGGGTTTTGCTGCCGCCGCAGGAAGGTCGGAATGTCGATTCCGCCCATTTCCGTCTGCTGCGCCGGGCGCCGGGCCTCATTCGGGTGAATCACCAGGCTGTCCGGCCGGGCGGGGTTTTCCACCCGCTGCGGTTGTGCCGGCGCTTCGGCCGGGCGGCGGTTCTGGCTGCCCGAACCGGTCACCTGCTGGAACAGCGCGCGGAAACCACGCGCCGGGGGCGGCGGCGGCGGGGCGGCCTGCTGGGCCGGCTGCGCCACCGGGCGGCCATAGGGCAGCGGCCGGGCCGTGGGCGGCGGCACGGCCGAAGGGCCAAGCACCACGGGGCCACGTTCCGGCTGCGCAGCCAGTTCCTGCTCCTCATATTGCGGCGCCAGGGCATGCGCGCCCTGGGTGGCCTGAGTCGGTTGCAGGGCGGCGGCCTGCATCTGCGGCGCGCTGGCATCGGCCCGCACCTGCTGGCGCAGCCCACCCGGCAGCGGCGCGCCGCCGGCCTGGGCCACGTGCGCCGCCTGCATTGGTGCGCTCGGCACCGGCCGGCGCGGCGGCATGCCCGGCGCTTGGTTCATCACCGGCGGAATCCCTGGCGGGCGCTGGCCCGGCTGGGCACGGCCACCGGCCACCACCTTCAACGTCTCCTGCGGCTGCTGGGCCGGGCGGGCATCCATATTGGCCACGTCAATGCCCGTCGCCACCACCGAAACCCGGATCTGCCCGTTCAGCATCTCGTCAATCGAGGTGCCGAAGATGATGTTCGCTTCCTCATCCACTTCCTTGCGGATGCGGTTGGTCGCGGCATCAACCTCGTACAGCGTCATGTCGTAGCCGCCGGTGATGTTGATCAACACCCCCTTGGCGCCGCGCATGGAGGTATCTTCCAGCAGCGGGTTGTTGATGGCGCTCTCGGCGGCGCGCACGGCGCGGTCCTCGCCCTCGGCCTGGCCAGTGCCCATCATGGCCTTGCCCATTTCCGCCATCACGGTGCGGATATCGGCGAAGTCCAGGTTCACCATGCCGGGATTGACCATCAGGTCGGTCACGCCACCAACGCCCATGAACAGCACGTTGTCGGCCATCTTGAAGGCCTCGGCGAAGGTGGTCTTCTCATTCGCCGTCTGGAACAGGTTCTGGTTCGGAATCACGATCAACGTGTCGACGAACTGCTGCAATTCCTCAATGCCCGCCTCGGCCGCCCGGCGCCGCTTCGGTCCCTCGAAGTCGAAGGGCTTGGTCACCACGCCCACCGTCAGCACGCCCCGCTCGCGCGCCATGCGGGCAATGATCGGCGCCGCGCCGGTACCCGTACCACCACCCATGCCGGCGGTGATGAACACCATGTGGATGCCGTCCAGGTGCTTGGCCAGTTCCTCGGTGGCTTCCTCCGCCGCCGCACGGCCAATCTCCGGCTTCGCGCCAGCACCCAGGCCTTGCGTCAAATGCGGGCCAAGCTGCACGCGATGCTCGGCCTTGCTGCGCGTCAGGCTCTGTTCGTCGGTGTTGGCCACCACGAACTCCACGCCTTCAAGGCCCAGCGAGATCATGTTGTTGACCGCGTTGGTCCCACCACCACCAACCCCGATGACCGTGATCTTCGGGCTGAAGTTGGTGTGTTGCGCAACGGGGAGGGTGAGATTGAGGGTCATGCGGGGAGGTCTCCTGAGGAGAGGCTAAACGGACGCTTCGATTCGTGTCTCGCCCTTGTTGTCGAGTCGCGGCACTTCATGCCACCCGATCCCGCAACCAATGGATGAGCCGATGGTAGAAGCCCGGTGCACGATCCGCACCGGGCGCAAGGTCAAACAACGGCCGACCTTCGCCATTCGCCCAGGCCAGCATGCCGCAGGCGGTGGCAAAGGCGGGGCCGGAAGCAATCTCGGGCAGGCCGCGCACCTGATGCGGCCGCGCCAGCCGCACCTGGCGGTCCAGCACCTGTGCCGCCAATTCGCGCACGCCCACCAATTGGCTGGCGCCGCCACACAGCACCACGCGCCGCCCCATATCGGCGGTCACGCCCGCCGCTTCCAGCCGCGCCCGCACCAGCTCGAAGGTTTCCTCCAGCCGGGGGCGAATAATCCGCACCACCATGGCGCGCGGCACCCGCACGATCTGGTCGGCGTCCTCGCCCATCTGTTGCACGTGCAGCCATTCCTTCTCGTCCTGCGGCGCTTCCTGCACGCTGCCGAACTTGGTCTTTATCGTCTCGGCATCCACCATCGGCGTGGACAGCGCCTGGGCGATGGCGCTGGTCACCCGAATGCCGCCCACCGGAATATGCGCGGCATGCACCATCTGGCCTTCATGGAACACCGCCAGGCTGGTGGTGCCGCCGCCCATGTCTATCACCGTGGCGCCAAGCTGCTTCTCATCCTCCACCAGCGTGGCCAGCCCGGCGGCATAGGGCGCGCTCACCAACTCCTGCGCGTCCAACTCGCAGCGGCCAAGCCCGGCGCCCAGGTTGCGCAGCGCGGCGGAACCGGCATCCACCATATGCACCCAGGCGCCGATATTCTCGCAGATCATCCCGCGCGGGTCTTCCACGCCATTGGTGGAATCCACGCTGAACCCCAGCGGAAAAGCATGCACCATCTCACGCGGTTCCACCGCATCGGGCGCGGTGTTGCGTCGCCGCGCCTCATGCAGCACGGCGCGCAAATCGGCTTCGGTCACCGCACGCCCGCCCAAATGCCAGTTCACCTGCTGAATGCGGCTTTCCGGCTGGCCGCAGCTCAGGTTCACCACCACTTCCGTCAGCCGGATCTGCGCCTGTTCCTCGGCCTGGGCCACGGCGGCGCGAATCGCCCGCTCGGCTTCCTCCAGGTCGGTAATGCTTCCCGCCTTCACTCCACGAGAGCGATGCCAGCCAAACCCCAGCACCCTTGGCTCACCATCGCCCTCCACCCGGGCAATGATGCAGACAATCTTGGAAGACCCGATATCCAGCACGCCGAACGGCCCGCTGCGGGCCGCGCGCCGCCGCCGGGCAACCGCCGGCAACTGCGGTTCCGCGGGCGGTTGCGTCGGGCCTGAAAGCCGGCTCATCCGGTTCATCCCCGCGTACTCCGCACCCGTTGCACCGCTGGCTCCTGCGGTGCGGGCGGCACGGGCGCCGAAACCTGCACCGTCAACCGGTCCGGCAGCCGCAGGTCAATCACCGCCACCGGCCGGTCCAGCAGCCCGATGCTCGCCTGCTGCTCGGCC
>CANFIE010000235.1 GCA_947446625.1 Acetobacteraceae bacterium
AATCATCAGAACGGATTTCTTGCTCTAGTTTCAAATGGTTATAGAGCATGAAATGCGCCCGTCAGGGCGCATAGCGCTCTAATAGCCGGCGGAAAAATCCACCAGATTGATCAGCGGTGCGCCCTGGCGCACTCGCCGCAGGTTTTCCACAACCTGCGGGGCAACGCTCGCGGGAATGGTGATGCTGGCCGCATGCGGCGTCATCACCACCCGCGGATGCGCCCAATAGGGGTGCTCGGCCGGCAAGGGTTCCGGCTCGAACACATCCAGCGCCGCGGCCGCCACATGGCCGCTTTCCAGCGCTGCCAGCAGCGCCGAATCCACCACATGCCCGCCGCGTGCGGCATTGAGCACAAAGGCGCCACGCGGCAGCAGCGCCAGGGTGCGGGCGTTGATGATGCCCCGCGTCTCGGGCGTCAGCGGCAGCAGGCACACCAGAAAGTCGCTCTGCGCCAGCATGGCGTCCAGCCCTTCGGCGCCATGGAAGCCCTTTACCCCAGGCAGCGTCTTCTCCCGTCGGCTCCAGCCCATCACTGGAAAACCGAGTGCGCCCAGCTTGGCGGCGGCATCGCTGCCCAGCGCGCCCAGGCCCAGAATGCCAATGCGCGTGGCATCGGTGGCCGGTGCGGGCAACTCGTCCCACACCCGCGCCGCCTGCTGGGCGCGGTAGGCTTGGTCCTGCCGGTGGAAGCGCAGCACGTTCAGCAGCACCCACTCGCTCATGGCGCTGGTCAGCAACCTATCAACCAGCCGAGCCACGGGAATGCCCGGCGGCGGCCCGGGTGGGCGCAGCAAATGGTCCACCCCGGCGCCCATGGAAATGATCAGCTTCAGGTTGGGGTAGCGGCGCAACTCGGCCATGTCGTGCGCGGTCCAGCACACGGCGGCCTCAATCTCCTCGGGCGCCCCGGCATCGGGGAACAGCCGGATATCCAGGCTCGGCTCCAGCGCCAGCAGCGCGGCGCGCCAGTCCTGCATGGCGCTCATTTTGGTGGAAAGCAGAATGGCCATCAGGCTTCTCCGGCGTGGTGTCGAACAAAGGCGCGCCAGTCCTCGCGCCGGGTGGCAACCTGCTGCGTGCCATCGGGCAGCGTCACAATCAGGCTCAACACGCCCTTCTTCCAAAGGCCGTCGAAGGCGGTGATGTCGTTCAGCACCAGGGCGGCGGTGCGCTCATACACCTCATTGGAAATGCGGGGCTGGATCTTGGTGAGCCACCACCAGCAGCCCACCGCCAGCACGGCGAAGCCCAGGTAGTAATGCACCGCCCAGGTGGCCAGCATGGAGCTGACCAGCACCACCGCCGGCGGCCACACATTCTGCGCCGCATGGTACACCGGGCTGCCCGGGGTATTCATGGGCCGAATGGCAATGCCCAGCCGCATGCCCTTGCCGGCCAGCAGGCCCTTCATCACGTCAAACTCGTTCACGCTTCACCCACCCTGAGATCGAAGGCCGCGGCCATCAGGGCGCGGGTATAGGGCTGTTCGGGTGCGGCCGTCAGCCTTTCCGCCTCACCCATTTCCACCACGCGGCCATCCTTCAGCACCAAAATCCGGTGCGCCAGCGCCCGCACCACCCGCAAATCATGGCTGATGAACAGGTAGGCCAGCCGATACCGCGCCTGCAGCCCGCGCAGCAATTCCACCACCTGGGCCTGCACGCTCACATCCAGGGCGCTGGTGGGTTCGTCCAGCACCAGGAAGCGCGGCTTCAGCACCAAGGCGCGGGCAATCGCCAGGCGCTGGCGCTGGCCGCCGCTGAACTCATGCGGGTAGCGCTGCGCGCTCGTCGCCTCCAGCCCCACCTCCTCCAGCGCGGCGGCCACCCGGGCCTCGCGTTCGGCCTGGGTCAGGCCGGGGGCGTGCACCTCCAGCCCTTCGCCCACAATCTCCCCGGCCGAAAGCCTGGGCGAGAGCGAGCCATAGGGGTCCTGGAACACCACCTGCATCCGCGCCCGCAGCGGCCGCATGGCGCGGGCCGTCAGTGCCTCGATGCGCTGTCCCTCAAAGGTGATGGCACCGGTGCTGGCCTGCAGGCGCAGCAGCGCCAGGCCCAGCGTGGTCTTGCCGCTGCCGCTTTCGCCCACCAGGCCCAGCGTCTCGCCGGCATGCAGCGCCAGGGAAACCCCGTCCACCGCCTTCACCGCCCCCACCACCCGGCGCAGCAGCCCGCGCTTGATGGGAAAATGCACCCGCATATCCTCGGCGCGCAGCAGTTCCTCGGCATCGGCCGGCACTGGTGCCGGGCGGCCACGCGGCTGGGTGGCCAGCAGCATGCGGGTATAGGCATGGCGCGGCGCGGCAAACACCTCGGCCACGCGGCCCTGTTCCACCGCCAGGCCGTGCTGCATCACCACCACGCGGTCGGCGTGCTGGCGCACAATCTCCAGGTTGTGGGTAATCAGCAGCAGGGCCAGGCCACGCTCGCGCTTCAGCGTTTCCAGCAGCGCCAGGATTTGCGCCTGAATGGTCACATCCAGCGCCGTGGTGGGTTCGTCGGCAATCAGCAACTTGGGGTCATTCGCCAGCGCCGCCGCAATCATCACCCGCTGCCGCTGCCCGCCGGAAAGCTGGTGCGGATAGGCCTCCAGCCGTTCCTCGGCATTGGCCAGCCCGGCCTGATGCAGCAGGTCCAGCACGCGGGCGCGCAGGGCTTCCCCGGCCAAAGGCTGGTGCAGGGTTATCGCCTCCGCCACCTGCTGGCCGATATGGTGCAGTGGGTTCAGGCTGGTCATGGGTTCCTGGAACACCATGCCCGCGACGCCGCCGCGCAGATGCTGTAAGGCCGGCTCATCGGCGTGCAACACATCCACGCCATCCAGCACAATGCTGCCGCTGGGGTTGCTGCCCGCCGCCGCCAGCAGCCGCAGCGCCGAAAGCGCGGTGACCGACTTGCCCGACCCGCTCTCTCCCACCAGCGCCACGGTCTCGCCCGGCTGCACCTGGAAGGAAACACCCTGGACCACGCGCCGGCCATTGAAGGCCACGCTGAGGTCATCCACCGCCAGCAGCGCGGTCATCGGCCGCCCCCCGGCAGGCGGCGCGGGTCGAAGGCATCGCGCACCGCCTCGCCAATGAAGATCAGCAGCGTCAGCACCACGCCCAGTACGCAGAAGCCGGTGAAGGCCAGCCAGGGCGCCTGCAGGTTGTTCTTGCCCTGGCTCAGCAGCTCACCCAGCGAGGGATAGCCCGGCGGAAAGCCAAAGCCTAGGAAGTCCAGCGTCGCCAGAATCGTCACGCTGCCCGACAGGATGAAGGGCAGGAAGGTCAGCGTCGCCACCATGGCGTTGGGCAGAATGTGCCGCCACATCATCCGCACGTCGGAAACGCCCAGCGCCCGGGCGGCGCGCACGTAATCCAGGTTGCGGCCGCGCAGGAATTCGGCGCGCACCACCCCGGTCAGCGCCATCCAACTGAAGGCCAGCAGGAACAGCAGCAGCACCCAGAAGCCCGGCTGCACGATGCTGCCCAGGATGATGAGCAGATAAAGCTGCGGCATGCCCGACCACAGCTCAATGAAGCGCTGGAACAGCAAATCGGTGGTGCCGCCGTAAAAGCCCTGCACCGCGCCGGCGGCAATGCCAATGGCCGAGGATGCGAGGGTGAGCGTGAAGCCGAACAATATCGCCAGCCGCAGCCCATAGATCACCCGCGCCAGCACATCCCGCGCCTGGTCATCCGTGCCCAGCGGGTTGCGCCAACTCGGCGGCGCCGGAGAAGGCCGGCCCAGGTCGCGAATGACGGTGCGGTAGGCATAGGGCAGGGCGGGCCACAGCATCCAGCCGCGCTGCTCCACCTCGGCCACCAGCGTGCTGTCGTGCCAATCAGCCTCGGTGGGCAGCCCATCGGCCAGCAGGTCGCTCTCGGCATAGTCGCGCATCACCGGCACCAGCAGCCGGCCATCCAGCCACACCAGCAGCGGTCGGTCATTGGCAATGAACTCGGCGCCCAGCGTAAAGACGAACAGCCCGAGGAACACCCAAAGGCTGTACCAGCCCCGCCGGTTGGCGCGGAAATTCGCCAGCCGGCGCGCATTCAACGGCGTCATCAGCCGCGCCCCTCAAAATCAATCCGCGGGTCCACCAGGGTGTAGGTGAAGTCCCCCACAATCTGCAGCACCAGCCCCAGCAGGGTGAAGATGTAGAGCGTGCCGAACATCAGCGGATAGTCGCGCCGTATCGCCGCCTCGAACCCCAACAGGCCCAGGCCATCCAACGAGAAGATGATCTCCACCAGCAGTGCCCCGGTGAACAATATGCCGATGAAGGCGGCCGGAAACCCGGCGATGATCAGCAGCATGGCGTTGCGGAACACATGGCCATACAGCACGCGCTGCTCGCCGGCTCCCTTGGCCCTGGCAGTCAGCACGTATTGCTTGTTGATCTCCTCCAGAAAGCTGTTCTTCGTCAGCATGGTCAGGCTGGCGAAGCCACCGATGATCAGCGCCAGGGTCGGCAGCACCATGTGCCAGGCATAGTCCACGGCGCGGGTGAAGAACCCAGCGTTTTCCAGGCCGGAGGACAGCAACCCGCGCAGCGGAAACCACTGCACGAAGCTGCCACCGGCAAACAGCACCACCAGCAGAATGGCGAACAGGAAGCCCGGAATGGCATAGCCCACCAGCACCACCGCGCTGGTCCAAAGGTCAAACCGCGAGCCATCCCGCACCGCCTTGCGAATGCCGAGCGGAATGCTGACCAGATAGATGATGAGCGTGGACCACAGCCCGAGCGAGACCGAGACCGGCAGCTTCTCCCAGATCAACGCCGCCACCGGCCGGTCCTTGAACAGCGACCGCCCGAGGTCGAAGCGCAGATAGCCGGTCAGCATCTCCCAGAAGCGTTGATGCGCCGGCTTGTCGAAGCCGAAGGCCTTCTCGATCTCGCGCACAATCGCCGGGTCCAGCCCCTGCGCGCCGCGATACTGCGTCTCGCCCACCTGCGGGCTGCGAATCTCGCCGGCGCCGCCGGTAATGCGCTCAATCCCGCTGCCGCCTCGGCCGCGCAGTTCTGAAAGCGCCTGCTCCACCGGCCCGCCGGGCGCGAATTGCACCACGACGAAGTTGATCAGGATGATGCCGAACAGCGTCGGCAGCATCAGCGCCAGGCGCCGAAGCAGATAGGCGCCCACTTAGCGTGCCGTGGGCGGAGTGGCGCGGCGGCCGGCTTCCACGGCGGCGGCGCGGGCCGGGTCGTGCCACCAGGCGTCAATCGCCAGGCCGTATTTCGGGTTGCGCGGCGGCTGGCCAAACTTGTCCCACCAGGCCAGCCGATAGGCGGCAATGTGGTACATGGGAATAACGTACCGATGCGCCAGCAGCACGCGGTCCAGCGCCCGGGTCCGCGCAATCAACTCCTGCCGGTCCGGCGCATTCACCACCAGTTCTACCAGCGCATCCACCACCGGGTCGCAAATCCCCGCCGTGTTGCGCCCGCCCGGCTCACGCGCCTTGGCACAGCTGAAGAACTCGCGCTGCTCATTGCCCGGTGAAAGGCTCTGCCCGATCACATCCACCGTCATGTCGTAGTCATAGGCGTCGGAGCGCACCTGGTATTGCGCCGGATCCACCGTGCGCACCCGGGCTTCCACGCCAATGCGGGTCAGCCATTGCACATAGGGCAGCGCCAGCCGTTCCATGCTGGGTTCGCCCAGCAAAATCTCAAAGTTGAAGTGCTGGCCCGCGGCGTTCACCAGCTTGCGGTCCTTCACCTCCCAGCCGGCTGCCTTCAGCAGCGCCAGGGCGCGGCGCAGATTCTCGCGGTTGTTGCCGCTGCCATCGGTCATCGGCTCCTTGTATTCGGTGGTGAACACGCTGGCCGGCACCTGGGCGCGGAAGGGTTCCAGAATGGCCAGTTCCCGGCCCTGCGGCAGGCCGCTGCTGGCCAATTCGCTGTTCTGGAAATAGCTCTGCGTGCGCCGATAGCTGCCGTAGAACAGGTTGGCGTTCAGCCACTCGAAATCGAACACCAGGCCCAGCGCCTCGCGCACCCGCGCATCGGCAAACAAGGGCCGGCGCAGATTCATGGTGAAGCTCTGCATGCCCGACGGATTTTGGTGCGGAATCTCGGCCTTCTTCACCAGGCCCTGGCGCACGGCGGGAAAATCGTAGCCCGTGGCCCATTCCTTGGCGATGTTCTCCTGCCGCAGATCCACCTGGCCGGCCTTGAAGCCTTCCAGCGCCACGGTGTTGTCGCGGAAATACTCGTAGCGGATGGTATCGAAATTCGCCGTGCCCTTGCGGGTGCCCAGATTGGCGCCCCAGTAATCCGCCACGCGCCGCCAGGTGATGCTGCGCCCCGCCTCGAATTTCTCCACCCGGTAGGGGCCGCTGCCCAAG
>CANFIE010000236.1 GCA_947446625.1 Acetobacteraceae bacterium
CATGCCGCCGATCACCTGGCCCCAGACGGTATACTGCCCGTCCAGGCTCTGGGCCGGGGCGAACATGATGAAGAACTGGCTATTGGCGCTGTCCGGGCTGCTGGACCGCGCCATGCCGCAGGCACCGCGGGTAAAGCGGTAGCGGGTGCTGAACTCGGCCCGCAGGTTCGGCAGGTCGCTGCCGCCGGTGCCGGTGCCGGTGGGGTCGCCGCCCTGGGCCATGAAGCCCTCGATCACGCGGTGGAACGGCGTGCCGTTGTAGAACCCACGGCGCACCAGGGTCTTGATCCGCTCAACATGCAGCGGCGCCACATCGGTGCGGAACTGGATGGTCACGTCACCATCCTTCAGCGTCAACACCAGGCGTTCCTCGGCGCCCTGCGCGCGCAGCACGCTGGGGGCGGCCAGGCCGGCAAGGGCCAGGCCGGCAAGGGTACGACGATCCATTGGAAAAACCTCTCTAACCGGCCGGCTTCTTAACCCGGGCCATGGTGCGCTCGAAGGTCAATTTCGGCACAAAGCTGCGGATATCACCCCCCAGCATGGCAATTTCCTTCACCAGCCGCGAAGCAATGAACTGGTTGGTCTCGCTCGCCATCAGGAAAACGGTCTCAATCTCGTCATTCAGCCGCCGGTTCATACCGGTCATCTGAAACTCATAGTCGAAGTCGGAGACAGCCCGCAGCCCGCGCACCAGCATCTGGGCGCCCACTTCGGCGCAGAAATGGATCAGCAAGCCCTGGAAGGGCACCACATCGATCACGCAGCCGGTCTTGGCGCTGATCAGGTCGGTCTCGGCCTTTACCAGCTCGCAACGTTCCTCCAGGCTGAACAGCGGCCCCTTGGCGTTGTTGATCGCCACGCCCACCACCAGCCGGTCCATCAACCGGGCGGCCCGGCTGATCACATCCAAATGCCCGTTGGTCACCGGGTCGAAGGTGCCGGGGTACAGCCCCACGCGTTCACGCGGCATCACGCTTCTCCGCCACTGCTGGCTTCGGGGGCATCCGGAGCATCGGTGCTGGCGGGCGGGTCCTGGCCCTGTTCGTCAGCCACCGGGAAGCAACTCGTCACGCGTTCACCCTCATTCAACCGCAGCAACATCACGCCCATCGCCTGGCGTCCGGTCAACCGCACCTGCTTGGCCGGCAGCCGGATCAACCGCCCGCCATCCGTCACCAGCATCACGTCATCGCTGGCCCGCACCGGGAAGGTGGCCACAACCTCCCGCCCGTTGCGCGGCGCCAGCACAATGCTGGTAATCCCCTGCCCGCCCCGGCCCGTCACGCGGTAGCCATAGGCGCTGCTGCGCTTGCCAAAGCCGCCATCGGTCACGGTCAGGATCAACTCCTCCCCGCCCTCCAGCACGCCGAAGCGCTCATCGCTCAGCGCCCCCTCGGCGGCGGCTTCCTCGTCATCCTCGGCGGCCACAACGGCGCCCTCGGCGTCATCCTCGCCCGCGGCCCGGCGCTTCAGCACCGAAGCCTTGAGATAGGCCGCCCGTTCCTCCGGTGTCGCCTCCACATGCTGAATGACGGCCAGCGAAATCACCGCGTCATCCTTGGCCAGCCGAATGCCGCGCACGCCCGAGCTGTCACGCCCGGCGAAAACCCGCAGCGTCTCACTCTCGGCCACGAAGCGAATGCACTTGCCGCCCCGCGTCGCCAGCATCACGTCATCGCCCTCGCGGCACGAGGCCACGCCAATCAGGCTGTCGCCGTCATCCAGCTTCATGGCGATCAGCCCCACCGCACGCACATTGCGGAAGTCCGAAAGCTTGTTGCGCCGCACATTGCCCTGCGCCGTGGCAAACACCAGGTGCAGGTTCTCCCACATCGTTTCGTCCTGCGGCAGGCTCAGCACGGCGGTCACCGCCTCGCCTTCCTGCAACTGCAGCACCTGGCGCAGGCTGCGGCCCTTGCCCTGCGGCCCGGCCTCCGGCAACTGCCAAACCTTCTCGCGGAAGGCGATGCCGCGCGAGGTGAAGAACAACACCCACTGATGCGTATGCGCGATGAAGCTGCGCACCACCACGTCATCCTGCCGCGTACTCGCCGCCGAACGCCCGCGCCCACCGCGATTTTGCGCCCGGAAGGTCTCCAACGGCGTCCGCTTCACATAGCCGTCGCGCGTCAGCGTCACGACCATCATGCCCGGCTCGATCAGGCTCTCGTCGTCCACATCGCCCACGGCGTCGAGGATCTGCGTCATGCGCGGGCTGGCGATCTTCTCGCGCACCGCCAGCAGCTCCTCGGTCATCACCTCCATGCGGCGAATCCGGCTGCCCAGAATCTCCAGCAGGCCGCGAATACGCTCGCCAACCTCGCCCAGCTCGCCAGTGATCTTCTCGCGTTCCAGCCCGGTCAGCCGGTTCAGCGTCAGCGCCAGAATGCCGCGGGCCTGCGCATCGGTCAGGTGCACCGTGCCCTCGGGCGTCACCACATTGCCGCTGTCCTGCACCAGTTCCAGCAGCACGCCCACATCGCCCGCCGGCCAGGCCCGCGCCATCAGGCTGGCCCGGGCTTCCGCCGGGTCGGCGCTGGCGCGGATAACGCGGATAACCTCGTCGATATTGGCCACGGCAATCGCCAGGCCAATCAGCAAATGCCCGCGTTCCCGCGCCTTGTTCAGCCGGAACCGGCTGCGCCGCAGAATCACTTCCTCGCGGAACTCAATGAACGCCGTCAGCGCCTCGCGCAGCCCCATCTGCTGCGGCCGGCCATTGTTCAGCGCCAGGAAGTTCACCGGGAACGAGGTCTGCAACTGCGTCATGCGATACAGCTGGTTCAGCACCACCTCGGCGGTGGCGTCGCGCTTCAGCTCAATCACCATGCGCATGCCGTCGCGGTCGCTCTCGTCCCGCAGGTCCGAGATACCCTCGATAGCCTTGGCCCGCACCAACTCGGCAATCTTCTCCATCAGCGTCGCCTTGTTGACCTGATAGGGAATTTCGGTGGCAACAATCTGCTGCCGCCCGCCGCGCATATCCTCAATCTCGCACTTCGCCCGCAGCGGAATCGAGCCACGCCCGGTTTCAAACGCGCTGCGAATGCCAGCCCGGCCCAGGATCAAGCCACCGGTCGGAAAATCCGGCCCCGGCACAATCTCCATCAGTTGCTCAAGCGTGGTATCCGGCTCGGCAATCAGGCGCAGCGTCGCGTCGATGATCTCGGTCGGGTTATGCGTCGGAATATTCGTCGCCATGCCCACGGCAATGCCGCTGGCGCCGTTCACCAACAGGTTCGGGAAGGCGGCGGGCAGAACCTTCGGCTCATGCTCGCTCTCGTCGTAATTCGGCTGGAAATCGACGGTATCCTCGTCAATCCCTTCCAGCAGCGCCGCGGCGGACTTCGCCAGCCGCACCTCGGTGTAACGCATGGCGGCCGGCGGATCGCCATCCACGCTGCCGAAGTTGCCCTGGCCATCAATCAGCGGCACGCGCAGCGAGAAGGTCTGCGCCATGCGCACCATGGCATCGTAAATCGCGGCATCGCCATGCGGGTGATACTTACCCATCACGTCGCCGACCACGCGGGAGGACTTACGGTGCGCCTTGTCAAACGTGTAACCGGCTTCCTGCATGGCATACAGGATGCGCCGATGCACCGGCTTCAATCCGTCCCGCACATCCGGCAAGGCGCGCGAGACGATGACGCTCATGGCATAGGCGAGGTAGGAGGAGCGCATCTCCTCCTCCAGCCCAACCGGAACGGTGTCCATCGGCCGAGGTGCGTCGCCGGCGCCGCCTGTAGAGTCACTCACGCTGGTTTCGGTCCTGTCATGGCCCAGGCGCCAGGCGCCGGGCCCTGAAAATTGGGCGGGCCGCCAAGGCAGCCCCGATGCCCGACTCTATAGCAGTTTCAGAGAGATGACGCACCCCCGGCCGCAGGGGCCTGAAATACCCCTATTCCGCCGCCATCCGGGCTGGCACCAGCAGCCCCAGCACCGCCGAAACCGGCCTGTCCCCCGCCGCCAGAATGGCCCGCGAAACCGCCGCCGCATCGGCCCCGCTGCCGGCATGCCGCAGGCAGCCTTCCAGCTTGGTGGTCAGCTCGGCATCGCTCAGCGGCAACTCCGGCCCGCCGCGCAGGGCATCCACCCGCTTGTGCAGGCTGCGGCCATCCTTCAGCGCCAGGGTAATGCTGCTGAAGCGCGGCTTCAGGCTGCCAGGCAGTTCCTGCTTCGTCACCTTGCCCAAAAACGCCTGAATCTCAGGGCGTTGCACCGCCTGGTCCTCAAAGCTGGCCAATTCCACCCGGCCATCCGCCAGGCCGGCGGCCATGGCGTATTGCATGCTGAACTTGCCCTCCAGCCCGGTCTTCGGCGCGTCATGCAGCAGCGGCTGGAAGCTCCTGTTGGTGCCCTCCACCGCCACGCTCGCCACATCGGCCAGGGTCACCCCGGTCTCGGCCTTCAGCGCCAGCAGCGCGTCCAGCGCCCGATGCGTCGCGTAGCACATCGGGTATTTCTTCACTTCCAGCCCGGCCTGCACCAGCAGGCGCGGCGCCTGGCCCAGCTTTTCCATGCCGGCCACCAAATCCTCGCCGGCGCCGTACAGCCTGGCATAGCCACGCGGCCCTTCCAGAGCCTCGGGGGCCGAATCAAACCCCTCCCGCGCCAGCAGCACCGACTGCAACGCCGCCCGGTTGCTGTGCCCAGCCTGGAAGCTTTTCGCATCCGTGCCGAAATTCTCCCGGCTACCCGCCGCCTGGGCCACGGTCAGGCCGATGGCATTGGCGGTCTGCTCGGCGCTCAACCCCAGCAGGTTGGCGCAGGCCGCTGTGGCGCCAAACACGCCGATGCTGGCCGTGGCATGGAACCCCTTGGCGTAATGCTCATCGCCCAGGCATTCGCCAATCCGCCCCGCCACCTCAAACCCCACGGCATAGGCGGTGCACACTGCCTCCAGCCCCTTGCCCTCGGCCTCGGCCAGCGCCAGCAGCGCCGGCAGCATGGCCACGCTGGGGTGCCCGCGCATCGGCCCGGTCACGTCATCGAAATCCAGCACATGGCCCAGCACCGCGTTCACAAACGCCGCCTGCTCCAGCCCCAGCTTTTCGGATGTGCCCCACACATGCGCCACGCCCGGCCCGCTCGCCTTGCGGCCATAGGCCAGCGCCTTCAGATAGGCGGTCTCGTGCGAGCCACCAATGGCGCAGGCCAGCGTATCCAGCAGCGCCCGCCGCGCCGCATGGCTTTCCTCCGGCGTCAGGTCACGTGCGGTAAACCCCGCGGCAAAGGCGCCAATCTTTTGAGCCAAGGGGGTCATGCCGCGTTCTCCGTCCCGGTTTCGTGCTTGCTGATGAACGCCAACACATCCTGCGCGCAGCGTTCCGGCACGGCATCGCCGATATTATGCGGCATGCCGGCATAGGTGATCAGTTCGGCGCGCGGCATCGCATCGCGCATCGCCTCGTACTGGCCATGATGCCCAATGGGTTCCGCCCCCGGCGCCACCAGCAGCGTCGGGCAACTGATGCGCGGCAAATCCGCCGCCCATTCCCGGCTGCTCATATGGTTCACGAAGCGGCCAATGAAGGCCGGGTCATTCCGCCCCATATCCTTCGGAAACCACTCCAGGAATCCCTTGTCCTGGTCGGCCGGAAAGCGGTCCGCGATGGTCTCGCGGATAAACCGCTCAATCCCGTCGCGCTGAAACCGCGCCACCCAGCCCGTGGCCTGGGTGCCGGCCAGCCCCGGCGTCGCCGCAATCAGGCTCAGCGTCGCCACGCGCTTGGTCTCAATGGCCATGCGCTGGCCGATATAACCACCGGCCGAATTCCCCACCACATGCGCCCGCTCAATGCCCAGATGGTCCATCAGCTCCAGCGCATCCGCCACCAGCCGTTCCAGCGTCAGCGGCTTGTCCTCGCCCGGAATCTCGCTGGCGCCATGGCCGCGCAATTCCGGCGTCACGCAGGTGTATTCCTTGGCCAGAATCGGCAGCCAGCCAAACCAGCGCCGATAGCTGCTCATCGCCGGATGCAGCAGCAGCACGGGCGTGGCCGGCGTGCGCCAGGGGCTGGTGAAGTCATCCACCCGAAACGCCAGGCGCACACCGTCGGAGGCGGTGAATGCCGCCATATTGGGTTGCAGCATCAGATCACCGCCGTCATCGGGTCATAGGTGTACAGCCACTCATAGCGGGCGCGGATTTTCTCCGCCTGCCATTCGCGGTCGATGTAATCCGCCGCGCCCTCGGCATGCGCCAAGGCGGGGTTGTGGAAGCGCGCGGTATTGTCGGTCGCCCCGCGCACCATCCGCGCCGTGCGCTCCACCCGGGCGCCCTCATACCGCCGCAGCGCCGCCTCGGTGCCCGGCACCTCGTCCAG
>CANFIE010000237.1 GCA_947446625.1 Acetobacteraceae bacterium
ATGGGTGGGGTGGCCCCGTGGGGGCTGCCGGAGGGCCGTGCGGGGTTGGCGCGCGGCGGTGCGTGTTTCGGACAAATAGCGTGCTGGCGTGGTTGTAGGCCGGTGGTGGGGTGCGGCCGAAGGCTCGGCGCGGCGCGAGTTGGGGTGCCCGGCGGGCGCGGGGCAGAGGAACGGCGGATACGCGGTGGGAAAGAGCGAAGGGTGACCGCGCGATGCCCCCATTTTTAGAACATAACAAGAACTTATGAGGCCAGCAAGGTGCGTTTTCGCATTCGGTCGGGTTGCGTCGCTTACGACCCAAAGCGGTGGTAGCGGCAGCCGCCGCCGTCCACTCGGGGGGGCAAGGCAAACCAGCCCGTTCACAATCGCAGCCTGATCCCGCGTTGACAGAGTGCCTCGCATCCAGTTGGTTTGTACTCACAACAAGGTAGATGGGGCCAATGCGGCGGCGTGACATCATGGTCAGCCTGACAGGCGCGGCCGCATGGCCGAAACGCCTGTCCGCGCAGCAGCCCGAGCGGATGCGCCGGATCGGCATTCTGATGACGCTCGCCGCGGATGATTCGGAATCGCGGTCGCGCCTGGCAGCCTTCTTCGACGGCGTCCGGCAATCCGGCTGGATCGATGGCCGCAACCTGCGGATCGATCTTCGCTGGGGTGGCGGCGGCGCCGACACCAGTCGCAGAGCCGCAGCGGAACTGACAGCATTCGCGCCCGATGTGATCCTGGCCAATGGCAGCGCGGCCGTCGCCGCCTTGCTGAAGTTGACGCCCACCCTGCCGGTCGTATTCACCTCCGTCATCGACCCGGTCGGCAGCGGTTTCGTCGAAAGCCTCGCCCGACCGGGCGGCAACGCGACCGGCTTCACCCTCAGTGACTCCGGGACGAGTGCCAAATGGCTTGAACTGCTCAAGGAGATCGCGCCTGGCGTGACGCGGGCCGCGGTTCTCCGGGACGCGACCATAGCCTCGGGGAACGCCCAACTGGCCGCGATCCAGGCGGCTGCGGCCTCGTTCGGCGTCGCGCTTCAGCCGGTTGATTTGCGCGACGGCGGCGAGATCGAGCGTTCCATCGAGGCGTTCGCGCGTGTCCCGCACGGTGGCCTGATCGTCACGGCGAGCGCCTTGGCGAACGCCCAGCGCGAGCGGATCGTCGCAGCGGCTGCCCGGAATCGCCTGCCGGCCGTCTACTTCCAGCGCTTCTTCGTCACGGCCGGCGGCCTGGTCTCCTACGGCGTCGATGTCGTCGAACAGTATCGCCAGGCGGCCGGGTATGTGGACCGGATCCTGAAAGGCGAGCGGCCGGCCAACCTGCCGGTGCAGGCTCCGACCAAATACGAGTTGGCGATCAATCTCAAAACCGCAAAGGCGCTTGACCTCGACCCGCCGTCGACACTGCTCGCGCGCGCCGACGACGTGATCGAGTGACACTCCAAAGGGTCGCCAACGACTGGCATCCCATCAGCGCGGCGAGAGGGCAAACCAGTCCGCGGAAAATCCCTGCTCTGATATCTGGATCAAGCGAGGGTCCGCTCACCGCCCAAAAGCGAAGCCCTGGCCTTTCCCACCTACCCCGCCGCCCGTTTCACCACATCCTCCAGCGTGTACCCCGCCACCGCCTTGTACCCATTGGTAATCGCCAGCAATTCCTCGCGGCTGATCACATCCTCAATGCGCTTGAACGGCTTGTTGCCGGTGCGCTTGTACACTTCGCCCAGCAGGGCATCGGGCGGGGCCTTGCGGTTTTGCAGCACCACGGCGCTGGTGGCGGGGCGGCGTTCGGCCTCGTAGGCCGCCAGAACCTCCGTCACTGTGCCGCCACCCACAAAAGCTTTGGTCAGGGCTGTGGCGTCCAGAATGCTCTGGCCGGCGCCGTTGCTGCCGCGGGGCACCATGGGGTGGGCGGCGTCGCCCATCAGGGTTACCAGGCCTTGGGTCCACCAGGGCAGCGGGTCTTGGTCCACCATGGGGAATTCCAGCACCACCTCGGCGGCCTGGATCATGGCGGGTACGTCCAGCCAATCAAAATGCCAGTCGGCGAAGAAGGGTAAAAAGTCTTCCAGCTTGCCGCGGCGGTTCCAGTCGCGGTCAATCGGGTTGGGCCATTCCACCTCGGCCACCCAGTTGATGAGTTGGCGGCCTTCAACGTCGATGTTGTTGCGGATGGGGTAGATCACCATCTTGCCGTCGGCCAGCCAGCCGGCGCGCGTCATGGTGGCGCCGGTGAGGAAGGGTTTCCACTTCGTCACGCCGCGCCACATGTTGTAGCCGGTGTAGTGGAAGCCTTGCTCGGCCGGGTGGAACTGCTTGCGGACCACGCTGTGCACGCCGTCGGCGGCGATGGCGCAGGCGCCACGGGCGTCTGGCTTGCCGTCGGCGAAGTGGACCACGGCCTCGGCGCCCTGTGTTTCAACGCCAGTGACGCGATGGCCGAGGTGGATGCGCTCGGCGCCCAGGCGGGCGCGGGCGGCGGCCAGCAAAACGTCCTGCAGGTCGGCGCGGTGGATGCTGAATTGCGGGTTGGGGTAGCCGGCGCCGAGGCCGAGCTTTTCGCTGTGGACCAGCTGGCC
The DNA here is from genome assembly GCA_947446625.1 of Acetobacteraceae bacterium. Lineage (GTDB taxonomy): Bacteria > Pseudomonadota > Alphaproteobacteria > Acetobacterales > Acetobacteraceae > CAIMOR01. Next base: position 2,570 of record CANFIE010000237.1, read on the forward strand.
GTGGCGGGTGAAGAAATGCGCCTCGTCGGTTTGCACGGCGACGCGGCGGAGATCCTCCAGCAGGCCGAGCTTGGCGAGTTCCGCCACCGCGTGCGGCAGCAGGTTCACGCCCACGCCCACGGCCTTGATCTCGGCGGCTTGCTCATAGACCTGGCAGGGAATGCCCGCCTGGTGCAGCGACAGCGCCAGGGTGAGGCCGGCCGGGCCGGCGCCGAGGATCAGGACGTCTTGCATATGAGTGCTTCCTATTCGGCGGTGATCTTCGCCTCGCGGATGACGCGCGTCCAGCGGGTGAGGTCGTCTCGGATGCGGTCTGCCAGCAAGGCGGGGGTGCCGCCGACCGGGGACATGCCCTGTTGGCGCAGGCGGGCGGCGGTTTCGGGTTCCTGCAGCCAGGCGTTGAGAATGCTGTTGAAGCGCGCCACCAGGGCCGGGGCCATGCCAGGCGGGCCGAGCACCGGGTACCAGAAGCCCACCTGCACGCCGGGATAGCCGGCTTCGGCGAAGGTGGGGATGGCGGGGGCGCTGGCGGTGCGGCGGGTGCCGCCGGTGGCGAGCATGCGCAGCCGGCCCTCGGCCGCCAGGGGCAGGGCGGTGGTGACCGGCATGGCCATGGCGTGCACGCGCTTGCCGATAAGGTCCTGCACCGCCGGGGCGCTGCCGCGATAGGGGATGTGGTTGAGGTCGATGCGAGCTTCCTGCGCGAACAGCGCCATGGCCAGGTGCTGCGGCGTGCCGATGCCGGGGCTGGCATAGTCCAGCGGCTGGCGCTTGCTGAGCTCGGCCAGTTCGCGGGCGCCGGTGGCGGGGACGTCGGGGTGGGTGCAGAGGACGAGATCGCCCTCGGTGAGCAGGATGATGGGGGTGAAGCCGCGCAGCGCGTCATACGGCGCCGGGGTGAACAGCGGCACGTTGGTGACGAAGGTGTTGGCCTGCACCAGCAGGGTGCGGCCATCCGGGTTGGCGCGGCCCACCGCCTGGGTGCCGATATTGCCGCTGGCGCCGGCGCGGTTGTCGATGACGACAGGGTGTTCCAGCTTTTGCTGCATCCAGGGGGCGAAGAGCCGGGCCAGGATGTCCATGCCCGTGCCGGGGGTGAAGGGCACCACCAGGGTGATGGGGCCTTCCTGCGCGGTGGCGGGCGCGGCGAGGGCGGCGGCTGCGAGCAGGCCGAGGTGGCGGCGGGTGGGCATGCTGGATCCTCCGACTTTGGTGGCAGATAGGCGCGGGGCGGGAGTTGACGCAAGGGCAGGGTGGGGGGAGCATCGGGGTAGAACAATGGAGGTTCGGCCCATGAATGTGATGGCACCCGTTGCCCAGCTGCGTGGCTGGTCTGAGGAAGAGTGGCGCATTCGCTGCGACCTGGCGGCGCTGTACCGGCTTTGCGCGCACCACAAGTGGACGGACTGGATCTACACCCATATCAGCGCCCGGCTGCCGGGGAAGGACCCGGTGTTTTTGCTGAACCGCTATGGCGTGATGCACCACGAGATGCGGGCCAGCGACCTGGTGAAGATCGACGCCGAGGGCAATGCGCTGGAGGAATACCCGGATTTGGAGCCGGGGCAGCGGCTGGTGAATACCGCCGGCTTCGTGATTCACAGCGCCGTGCATATGGCGCGCGATGACGCGCATTTCGTGATTCATACCCACACGCGGGATGGCATGGCGGTGGCGGCGCAGCGCGACGGGCTGCTGCCGTTGAGCCAGCACGCCATGAAGTTCTACGGCCACCTTGCCTACCACGACTACGAGGGCATTGCGCTGGACGAGGAAGAGCGGGTGCGGCTGGTGCGTGACCTGGGCACGCACAATGCGATGATTCTGCGCAACCACGGGCTGCTGGTTTGCGGCCATACGGCGGCGCAGGCCTATGACGAGCTGTACTACCTGGAACGGTCCTGCAGTGCGCAGATTGCGGCGCAGAGCGGCGGCGCCGCGCTGGTAATTCCGCCGCGCCATGTGTGCGAGAAGGCGGCGGCGCAGTTCCGCCGCGGCGGCAATGACATTGCCCGCGACATGGCGTGGAAGTCTGCCCTGCGGTTGATTGAGGGCGACAAGCCCGACTATCGGGGCTGAGTGCGGCCCGGGCTTGGGCGGCGGCGCTGGCACTGCTAGAACCGCCGCCTGAACCGGGAGAGAATGGCCATGATCGCCAGCTATGTTTCGCCGCGCGCCATCCGCATTGGCGGGGGCGCTGTTCAGCAGGTTGCGGCGGTGCTGGCGCAGTTTGGTCTCAGCAAGCCGCTGGTGGTGACCGACCCCTGGATGGTGAGCAGCGGCACGGTGGAAAAGGCCCTGGCACCGCTGCGGGCCGCCGGGCTGAAGCCTGCCGTGTTCAGCGACACGGTGCCGGACCCGACCGACACGGTGATTGAAGCCGGCGTAAAGGTGCTGCTGGCCGGTGACTATGACTGCCTGGTGGGGTTTGGTGGCGGCAGCCCGATGGATACCGCCAAGGCCATGGCGATTCTCGCCGCCGCGCCGGCGGGCGCCAAGATGCGGCAGTTCAAGGTGCCGGCGGCCGCCGATACCGGGCTGGTGCCGGTGATCTGCATTCCCACCACCGCGGGCACGGGCAGCGAGGCCACGCGCTTCACGGTGATTACCGACACCGAGACCGACGAGAAGATGCTGATTGCCGGGCTGGGCGCGCTGCCGCTGGCGGCGCTGGTGGATTACGAGTTGACCTTCAGCGTGCCGGCGCGGATTACCGCTGACACGGGCATCGACAGCTTCACCCATGCGCTGGAGGCGTTTGTTTCCGCCCGCGCCAATGCGCAGAGCGATACCTGGGCGCTGAGCGCCATGCGGCTGATTGGGCCGAACCTGCGCACCGCCTATCACCAGCCCAACAATGCCGTGGCGCGTGAGGCGATGATGCTGGGCGCCTTGCAGGCCGGGCTGGCGTTTTCCAATTCCAGCGTGGCGCTGGTGCATGGCATGAGCCGGCCGATTGGCGCGCATTTCCATGTGGCGCACGGGCTTTCCAACGCCATGCTGCTGCCGGCCGTGACCGAATATGGCCTGGAAGCGGCGCTGGACCGCTATGCCGAGGCCGGGCGGGCGCTGGGCGTGGCGCAGCGTGGCGACAGCGACGCGGCGGCGGCGGAGAAGCTGCTGGGCGAGCTGCGGGCCTGGAATGACGAGCTGAAGGTGCCGACGCCGCAGGGCTATGGCATCGACCGCGCCAAGTGGGATGGGCTGCTGGAGCTGATGGCCGAGCAGGCCCTGGCCAGCGGCAGCCCGGCCAACAATCCCAAGGTGCCGGATGCGGCGACCATTATGGGGCTGTATCGGCGGGTTTACGCTGGCAACTGAGCGAGTGGGCTAGAGCAATATCCGTTCTGATGGAATCATCAGAACGGATTTCTTGCTCTAGTTTCAAATAGTTATAGAGCACGAAATGCGCCCATCAGGGCGCATATTGCTCTGGTTTCAAATAGTTATAGGGCACGAACTGCGACCAACATGGCGCATGGTGCTCTAGCCGGGGATCCGGCTGCGCCAGCTGCTCCACCAAGCGCTCAGCGCCTCGGATGGCAGCGGGCGGCCGACGATGAAGCCCTGGGCGTGGTCCACGCCCAGGCCGCGCACGGCGGCCCAGAGGCGAAGGTCGGAAACGCCCTCGGCAATCACAATCTGGCCGTTGGCGTGGGCGTGGCGTACCAGGCGGCGCACGGTCTGCCGGGCATGCGCATCCTCGGGCAGGG
>CANFIE010000238.1 GCA_947446625.1 Acetobacteraceae bacterium
GGCTGTTTCGCCAACCCCGGCGGGGCGACTGGGGCGCCGTGGTGCAGAACATGGCCAGCGCCCTGGCCGGGCTGCGCGATGCTGCCTAGGGCATGCCTGTTGCTGGCACTGCTGGCTGGCTGCGCTGACCGCCTGGCGCATGGCCCGGCCCTGGCGGCGGCCGCTGGCTGGCCATGGCGGATCATCCAGGCCGGCGGCTTCAGCCTGGCCAGCGCCAGCCGCCCCGGCCCGCCGGGCGCGATGCTGACGGTTTTCCTGGAAGGCGATGGCCTGGCCTATGTGAACCGCACTCAGCCGGCGCAGGATCCAACGCCGACCGAGCCGATGGCCCTGCGCCTGGCGCTGACGCATCAGGCCCCAGGCCCGCTGGCCTGGCTGGGCCGGCCTTGCCAGTACACCCTGCCGCAGCAGGGCCAGGGCTGCTCGCCCGCGCTGTGGACCAGCCGGCGCTATGCGCCGGAAGTGGTGGCCAGCCTGGGCGCGGCGCTGGATGCGATGAAGGCCGCAACGGGCGCCTCCGGCTTGTTGCTGGTTGGCTATTCCGGCGGCGGCGCGCTGGCGGCCTTGCTGGCGGCGGGGCGCACGGATGTTCTCGGGCTCATAACCGTTGCGGCGAACCTCGACCTAGCAGGCTGGGTTGCGCAAAAGGACCTGGCACCGCTGGTGGGCTCGCAAGACCCGGCGCTGGCCGCCGCGCCGCGCCTGGGCCGCCTGCCGCAATGGCACTTCACCGGCACCGCGGACCGCGTGACCGGCGCGGGCGCGGTGCAGGGCTTCATACGCCGGCTGCCGCCCGAAGCGCCGGCGCAGCTGATCGACCTGCCCGGCTTCGACCACGAATGCTGCTGGCTCAATGACTGGAACAGGCTGGTGAGGCCCGCGCTTGCGGCGCTGGCGCAGCCGCAACGCTGAAGGATTTTACCGATGCCCCCTATCGCCCATTACCGCCTGCCCGCAGCCCTGCTTGCCCTGGCGCTGAGCGCCAGCCCAACCCTGGCACAGCAGCGCCCTGCCCGCCCCGCTGCCCCCGCCGGCGCCCCAGCCGAGCCCGCCACACCCGACCGAACCACCGCCCAATATGGCGACTGGGCCTTGACCTGCCTGCGGCCGCAGGGCGCACGCGAGCGTCTGTGCGAAATGTCGCAGGCTTTTCAGGACGCAAACCAGCAACCGGTGGCGGTGCTCGCATTCGGCCGGCCAGCGAAGGATGCGCGCTTTCGCCTCGTGCTGCGCGTGCCGCCCAATGTTCGCGTTGCCCAACCGGCCAAGCTGACGCTGGAAAGCGATACGGCGCTGCCCTTCACCCTGTGCAACCGGCAGTTTTGCCTGGTGGAACTGGAACTGCCGGACGACACGCTGAGCCGCACCATGCGCCTGCGTGCCGCCGAGCAGCCAGCCCGCCTGACTTGGCGTGACGCCGCCGGTACTGAACTTTCGTTGACGGTTTCGGCGCGCGGCTTCGCCGCGGCCTGGGAAGCGATGCAGCGGGAAGGCAGCTAGGCAGCGCATTGATGAGCGGATTTCTCCGAAGCTGGGTCAGTGCGGGCACCGAAATGCAGCATCCCTTCGATGCCGCCGTGGTGATGCCCTCGATCGTGCGGCCCGAGATTGCCCAGGCACTGCGCTCAATCTTCGCCCAGGATCTCAATGGCCGCATCCAGGTGTTGATCGGCCTTGATCAACTGGGCGACATCGCGCCGATTGAACGCGCCTGCGAAGAACGTCCCGACAACTGCGTGGTGCAGGTGTTCTGGCCTGGCTATTCAACCTCGGTTCGGCATGGCGGGCTTGCCCTGGCGCGCGACGGTGGCGCCTTGCGCACCATGCTGAGCTACATGGCGAACAGCCCCTACATTGCGTATCTGGATGACGACAACTGGTGGCGCGCCGACCACCTGCGGCTGCTCTACGGCCTGATGCAGCAGGCAGACTGGGCCTTTTCATTGCGCTGGTTTGTGCATCCGCAGTCGCGCCAAACGGTGTGCGTGGATGAGTGGGAATCAGTGGGGCCCGGGCGGGGCATTTTCCAGGAACGCTTCAACGGCTTCGTTGACCCCAATACCTTGATGCTCAACAAGGTGGCCTGCGCCGACGTATTGCCCTGCTGGACCCAGCCGCTGCCACGGGACCCGGTGGGCATGAGCGCGGACCGGGTGGTGTTCGACAACCTGATGCGGCGCTATCGCGGCGCGGGCAGCGGAGAAGCCACCAGCTTCTATGCCATGAACCCCAACGACGGACTGCACGAGCCGCGCAAGGCCCGCATGGGGCCAGCCTATCAGCTGGCTGGGCAAAGCTGACCTGCCGCTTCAGCCCCTGGCAGACTGGAAAACTATGTTGATGGCGATGAACAGAAACCCGCCGCCAATGAACGCCTTGAAGTGCCATGAGGTCAGTGGCACCGCAGCGGTGAGGTCGCGCGGTCGGCGATTTTGCAGGACGCCGGCCAGCAGCAACGCAGCACCACAAGCGGCCAATGCCAAGCCCAGCAGCATGCCGTTATTCAATGCCATGCGAAGTTCCCTGCGTGATACCATCGTGCGAACATGAGTTCATTGCCCAACAAAGGCGGCCTGCGCCGCTTCCAGCAGTTGCTGGGTCGCAGCTTCTGCGCTCAGGCTTGCCGTATCCAGACGCAGGTCGGGCAGCACCGGCGCCTCATAGGGCGCGGAAACCCCGGTGAAGCCAGGCAGCTTGCGCGCATAAAGCCCCTTCGGGTCTCGCGCCACGCAGGTTGCCAGATCAGCGGCCACGAATACCTCGCGGAAATCCTCGCCGATGATTTCACGTGCCAGCGCCCGCTGCGCCGCCAGTGGTGATATCAGCGCCACCAGCACCACAAAGCCACTCTCGGCCAGCAGCTTCGCCACCTCGGCGGTGCGGCGCACATTCTCGCTGCGGTCGGCCTCGCTGAAGCCCAGGTCTCGGTTCAGCCCCTGGCGCAGATTGTCGCCATCCAGCAACTGCGCCTGCCAGCCCAGGCTGGTGAGTTGCCGCACCGCCCGCGTGCCCAGCGTGGATTTCCCCGCGCCGGAAAGCCCAGTGAGCCACAGCACGCCACCACGATGCCCATTGGCACGGCTGCGCTCCGCCGGCGTCACCGGCGCATCAACACGGGTCAGGTTGGCGGCGGCATCGGGCAAGGCCTCCACCACAAAGCCGCCGACAACGCGATGATTGCGCACCAGCACGCCACGCCCGGTGCGCGGGCTTGTACTGAACAGGTCCAGCGCCATCGGCCGTCTCGCCCGCAGCCGCGCGCGGCCCACGGCGTTGCGCGCAATGCGCTGGCCCGGCGCGGTGGTCAGCGCCTCCACGTCAATTACCGCTTCAATCGCTTCAACCGTCACCAAGTGCTGCGCCGTGCCGTAGCGCAGCGTTACCGTCTCGTCTTCCACCAGCGGCTCGGCATCCAGCCAGAAAAGCCGCACCGTCGCCAGGTAGCTCTCCGCCGCACCGGAAAGCTCGGGGCCGGCGATATGCCCACGCTCCACGAAAACTTCGCGGTCAAAACTCAGCGCCACACTCTCGCCGGCCTGCGCGCTGGTCTGCATCGGGCCGCGCCAATGCTCCAGCGCCGCAACGCGGGCCATGGCGCCGCCCGGCGTAAAGCGCAGCATCTGGCCCACCGCCACACTGCCAGCCTCAATGCGCCCCACCACCACGCGACGGTCGCCCAACCGATACACATCCTGCACCGGCAGGCGCAACGGCGCATCGGCCACGCTGGCGCGGGCATGAAACGCATCCAGCGCCGGCAGCAGCGCCGGGCCATGGTACCAGGGCGTCTTCGCACTGGGGCCTTGAATGTTGTCGCCATGCTTCGCGCTCAGCGGAATGATCACCGCGGCTTCAATGCCAATGCCGCGCAGATAATCCCGCGCCTCATCCGCCACGGCGTTGAAGCGCGCCTCGTCATGGCCAATCAGGTCGATCTTGTTGACCGCGACAATCACCTGTCGAACGCCGAGAATACCGAGCAGATAGCCATGCCGCCGCGTTTGTTCGGAAACACCCTGCGCCGCATCCACCACCAGCACCGCGCCCTGCGCCACGGCCGCGCCCGTCACCATGTTGCGCAGAAACTCGGTGTGCCCTGGCGCATCGATGATCACATATCGCCGCGCCTGGGTGCGGAACCAGATCTGCGCGCTGTCCACGGTAATGCCCTGGTCGCGCTCCACCTGCAGACTGTCGAGCAGGAAGGAGAATTCCAGTTCCAGCCCACGATTGGCCGAAGCCGTGCGCAACTGCTCCAGCCGTCCGGTCGGCAGGCTGTCGGTATCATGCAGAATGCGCCCCACCAGCGTGGACTTGCCGTGGTCCACATGGCCGACAACAACGATGGGAAAAGCCCGCTCAACCGGCCGAGGACTTTTGCCACCCATCACAGGTAGCCCCCAACGCGCAGCTTCTCGAAGGCGTCCTCGCTGTCGTGGTCCATGGATCGCCCGGCGCGCTCCGGCTCACGCGTTGTCGTCAACTCGGCGATGATCTCGTCCAGCGTTGCAGCGTTGCTGTCGATCGGGAAGGTGATGCCGATCTCACCCAGCGAGCGGAACCGCTTGCCCTCGCGAGCGAAGTACAGCTCGCACACCGGAATGCCCTCGCGCTGCACGTAGCGCCAGATATCCAACTCGGTCCAATGCAACAGCGGATGAATGCGGATATGCGTGCCCTGCGGATAGTCCAGATTGTACAAATCCCAGAACTCGGCTGGCTGGTCGCGGAAGTCCCAGGCATTGTCCTCGCCGCGCGGGCTGAACACACGCTCCTTCGCCCGCGTCGCCTGTTCATCACGCCGAATGCCAGCGATGAGGCCGTTGAAGCCGTAGCGTGCCACCGCCTGCTTGAGACCGAGCGACTTGCGCGCCGCGAGGCGCGAAGCCGGCGGCAGGGACTGGTCAACTTCCTCAATCGGCGGGCAGGAATCCGCGATGAGATCCAGCCCCCACTCCTGCGCGTAGCGGTCACGGAAGGCATAGACCTCGGGGAATTCCAGCCCGGTATCCAGATGCGCGACGGGGAATGGCACGCGCCCCAGAAAGGCCTTGCGCGCCAGCCAGATCATCACATTGCTGTCCTTGCCCAGCGACCACAGCAGCGTCAGCGGCCGAATGCGGCTGTAGGCCTCGCGCAGGATGTAGATGCTTTCCGCTTCAAGTGAGTCGAGGTCGTCCATCGCGCTGTGGTCCTGACGAGTTGATCGGCACCGAGGAAGATCGAGTGTCACAGCGCCTCAATCCGCACCCGCGTTGCCACCCCAAGCGGCAAAATCTCCGTCGGCCGGAGCTTTCGAACGGATGATCTACATCGCACATAAATTATTATACGGCACCTCCATGCTTGATAGATTTTTATCTTAAATTATTTATTTTTGTGATTTTTGTGCGGCTTAGCTTCATAAAATTAATCTATGTTGTTCTAGTTTTCTATTTTTAATATTGACGACTTGCCTCGCTGACTTACGTAAAGTATCGACCGTCGAGGGACAAAAGGGGAAACAGCGCTTGATCAACAGCCAAATACCGATTGATCTTCATTCGCAATTTAATGAACGAGAGGCTGAAGTTCGGCACAAAGTGTCATACGCCTTATCGCTCCTGCCTATGGAATGTTTGGCTGGAAACTGGCCCCAAGAGGCAACCGCGACCCTCTCGCCCACCTCTCCCCAGGTTCGGCGGTTTCGTGCCACCGCCTTTGCTACCCGGCACATGTCCCAGGACCGCATCAGTAAATTCTGGTTTCGCAATTATCTTTGGGCCAGCCTTCTGCGAGAGTTGATGACCCGCAGCCTGGCGTCTGATCCGGCACTCCGCGTGGCCCGCCTTAGCGAATTGGCACTGCGAACAGGATTATCGGTCGCCAGTGTTCACGATGCGATCGATCTCGCCGTAAGGACCGGCGACTTCACCAAAGTCAGATCCGATATTGACAAGAGGCTTATTTTTCTGGAGCCATCCGCACAAATACGTAAATTTTTTGATGCAGACATTGACAATAACGTTGCAGATCTTTCTCATTATTGCAATCGCGCCTCGCTTGATTCAGTCCACTTAAAAAATATCGGCGGACCCCATTATGCCAGATTAATGATTAGGTTTGTCTCATTCCCACGTTCGCGCCAAACTAGCGAGTCTGCAGTTCTATTTCGAAGGAAATTTTTCTTTTTCATGTGGGATTTAATATTAAATACCGAAGGAGATAATCCAGAAACCGTCACGTCTATTTCAAAAAAAATGGGCGTTTCA
>CANFIE010000239.1 GCA_947446625.1 Acetobacteraceae bacterium
CGCCTTCCGCGCCCTGCTGGCCGAGCGCATGCGGCGCGGCACGCTGGACCTGGATATCCCGGAGCGCCGGGTGATGATCGACGAGCATGGCAAGGTGACCGGGGTGGTGCCCCGCGCCCGGCTCGACAGCCACAAGCTGATCGAGGAGTTCATGGTGGCGGCCAATGTCTGCGCCGCCGAGGAGCTGGAGCGGCTGCGCCAACCCTGCATGTACCGCATCCATGCCCCGCCCTCGGACCAGAAGATGGAGGGCCTGCGGCAATTCCTGACCGGGCTGGACATCTCCCTGCCGCCCAAGGACCAGTTGCATCCGCGTGACTTCTCGCATTTGCTGGGCCTGGTGCGCGGCAAGCCGGAGGAGCGGATTGTCAATGAAACGGTGCTGCGCAGCCAGTCTCAGGCGGCGTATGAGCCGGATAACATTGGCCATTTCGGCCTGGGCCTGGCGCGCTACGCCCACTTCACCAGCCCCATCCGCCGCTATGCGGACCTGCTGGTGCACCGGGCGCTGATCCGTGGCCTGAAGCTGGGTTCCACCGGTGGGCTGACCGAGGCCGAGGCGGCGCGCTTCCCCGAGACGGGTGAGCACATCACCAGCACCGAGCGCCGTGCCGCCCAGGCGGAACGCGATGCGGTGGACCGCTATTTGGCCGCTTTCATGGCGGAGCGGGTCGGCCATGTGTTCAGCGCACGCATTTCCGGGGTGACACGCTTCGGCCTCTTCGTCACGGTGGAGGAGAATGGGGCGAGTGGGTTGGTTCCACTGGCCTCACTGCCGGACGACAAATGGACTCACGACGAGGCCAGCCATCAACTGGCCGGTCGCAGGACAGGTTTGACCTTCTCGCTCGGCGACGCCGTGGAAGCCCGCTTGTCTGCGGCTACGCCGCGTACCGGGGGGCTGGTGTTCGGCCTGATGCAGGGCGACCCGACCGGCGGGCGCCGCCGCCCTGCCCCGCCCGGCAAGCCCAAGGGCAAGGGCAAGTTCAAAAAGCGCTGAACCACGGGTGGCGCCTGATGCTGCTGCTGGCCCTGGTTCTGGGCTGGCCGCAGCCCGGGCGCGGCCAAAGCGCCGAGGATGTGTTTCCCCGCGCTCAGGTGCAGGCGGTGCTGACCACGGCGCTGACCACGGTGCTGCAGCGCCACCTGGAGGTGGTGACGCCGCAGGACCTGGCGCTGTGGAGCCTGCGCGGGCTGGAGGTGCTGGAGCCGGCGCTGAAGCTGGAACTCAACGCCGGCACGCTGTTGCTTTCCATGGGAGAGCGGGTGCTTGGCGCCCGGCCCTTGCCGCCACAGCAACCGGGCACGGCACCGGAAGCCGCCGCCCAACCCGTGGCATTCGCCCTGGCAGCGCTGTACGAGGCCGCCTGGGGCGCCTCGGCCGCCATTCATCAGGCGGGGCCGGAGCGCATGCTGCGCAGCGGCTTTGAAGAGCTGTTCAACCACCTGGACCCCTATAGCCGCTACCTGACCCCTGAGGAGGCGCGTGGTGCCCGCGCCCGGCGGGTAGGGCCGAGCGGGCTGGGGCTGCGGTTGGCCGCGGGGCGGCAGGGTGCGGTGGTGGTGGCGGCGCTGGGGCCGGATGGCCCGGCCAGCCGCGCCGGACTGCGCCTGGGCGACCGGATTTTGGCCATTGATGGCACCGCCCTGGCGAATCTGGACCTGGTGGCCGCCACGGCGCTGCTGGAAGGCCCGGCCGAGACCGCCGTTTCGCTGCGGGTGGTGCGGGCCGGGCGCCGATTCGAGATTCTGTTGCTGCGTAGCCTGCTGCCGCCCGATTCGGTGCAGACCGAGCGGCGTGGCGATGTGCTGTGGGTGCGGGTGCTGGCCTTCACCAGCACCACAGACAGCCATTTGGCCGAGGCCCTGGGCAGCGCCTTTGCCCAGCGACCACCGCTGGCCGGGCTGGTGCTGGATTTGCGCGGGAATCGGGGCGGGCTGCTGGGCCAGGCGGTGGGGGTGGCGGGTGCCTTCCTGCCCGGGGGCGAGGTGGCGCGTACCGGTGGCCGGCACCCCGACAGCGTGCGGATTTACCACGCCCTGGGGCCGGATTTGGCCGAGGGCGTGCCCATGGTGGTGCTGGTGGATGGCCGCACCGCCTCGGCCGCCGAGATTGTGGCCGCCGCCTTGGCCGACCGCGGCCGGGCCGTGGTGGTGGGCAGCGCCAGCATGGGCAAGGGATTGATTCAGCTGGTGGTTCCGCTGCCCAACGGGGCCGAGCTGCTGGTGACGTGGTCGCGGGTGCTGGCGCCGCTGGGCTGGCCTGTGCAGGGGCTGGGCGTGCTGCCGGCGCTGTGCACCAGCCTGGGGGCCGAGGCCACGGCCCAGGCGCTGGCGGCGCTGCGGGGCGGTACCGCCCCGATGGCAGCGGCGCTTGCCCGGCAGCGGGCCAGCCGCGCCCCGGTGCCAGCCAGCGAAGTGGCGCAACTGCGCGCCACCTGCCCGCCCGCCGAGGGCCGCGACGCCGATACCGAGGCCGCCCGCGCCCTGCTGGCCATGCCCGGCGCCTATGGCGCGGCGCTGCGGCGCTGACAGGGCACGGAAAGGCTTGACCTTTCCCGCCCGTTGACTAGGTTGCGCAACCTTCTGCCGGGCCGCTTCGCCCGGATCCTGCCCGTATGACCGGAAACTGATGCCATGGCCAAGTCGAATACCATCCAGATCAAGCTGGTTAGCAGCGCCGAGACCGGCTTCTTCTATGTGACCACGAAGAACGTGAAGAACATCACGGGCAAGCTGGAACTGAAGAAGTATGACCCCGTTGCCCGCAAGCACGTGGTGTTCAAGGAATCCAAGATCAAATAAGCCTGCTGGCGGGCGCCCCTCGGGGCGCTTGCCGCGCGCTGCTTGAGATATGGCTGCGAAGCCCTGCCGGCCCAGGCGCCGCGCGGGGTTTTTTCGTTGTTGCCCGGTGCTGAGCCAGCGCGGCGCTGGCTCAGCAATCGGCGGTTACGCCCTGCAGGTCGGCATCGCCTGCCAGCATCACCAGGTTGCGGCCAGCGGCCTTGGCCCGATACAGAGCGGCGTCGGCCGCCGCCGTGGCCTGCGCCCCGGTGCTGCCCTGCGGCGCCAGCACCACGCCAATGCTGACCGAGATGCTCAGCCCCACATCGCCCACCGAAATGCTGTCCTGGTGGATGGTCTGGCGCAGGCGCTCGGCCACGGCCAGGGCGTAGTCGGTGGCGGCGCCGGCCAGCACCACCATGAATTCCTCGCCACCGAATCGGGCCACCACATCGGCGGCGCGCAGGTTGGCCTTCAGGCGTTCCGCCACCACGCGCAGGGCGGCATCGCCGGCGGCATGGCCATGCGTGTCGTTGATCAGCTTGAAGCGGTCCACATCCAGCAACAGCACCGCCGCCGGGCCGCCGCGCAGCACGCCTTCCAGGTGGCGCATGACGTAGCGGCGGTTGCGCAGGCTGGTCAGCGGGTCGGTCACCGCCAGTTCCAGGCTGCGGTCCAGGTCGGCCCATAGCTGTTCCTGGTAGTGCTTGCGGCGGATCTGGTTGCGGGCGCGGGCGCGCAACTCGTTGGGGTCCACCGGGCGCAGCACGTGGTCATTCGCGCCCAGGTCAAAGCCGCGCAGCACCAGGCTGCGCTGGGTGGGCTGGGCCACCAGCAGCACCGGAATATCGCGCGTTATGGCATGGGCGCGCAGGCGCGAGGCAAAGCGCAACGCGTCGGTGCCATCGGGCGACAGGCAGAGGATCGCCATGTCGAAGCCGCCCTCGCTCAGCGCCATCCAGGCATCCTCCACCACCGTGGCGCCCTGCACCGCCACGCCATCGGCGGCCAGAATGCCCTGGATGGCGGCAACTTCCTCGGCATCGGTGGAAAGCACCAGGCAACGTGAGCCGCGCATGCTGGTGGTGGGCAGGATGGGGGTCTCGAAACCCAGTTCGCGGGCGGTTTCGGCGCGCAGGCGCCAGGCATCCTGCACCTGCTTTACCCGCAGCAGGGCGCGTAGCCGGGCGAACAGGGTGGGGTCGTCCACCGGCTTTGAGAGGAAGTCATCGGCGCCGGCTTCCAGCCCGCGCACGCGCTCGGCGGCATCCACCAGCGCGGTCACCATCACCACCGGGATATGCGCGGTGCTGGGATTCAGCTTCAGCCGGCGGCACACCTCGTAGCCGTCCATGCCAGGCATCATGACATCCAGCAGGATGATGTCCGGCATCCAGTTGGCTACGGCGGTCAGCGCCTCAGGCCCCGAGGCGGCCAAGCCAACCTCGTAGAACTCGCCGAGCAGCTTGGCTTCCAGCAGGCGCAAATTGGCGGCGATGTCGTCCACCACCAGGATCCGGGCAGTCATGATGCGGATCCTGGGCGGGAATGGCTGCGCCACGGGCGAAACGCCAGTGACGCGCGAACGGAAATGAAATGGATATTCAGCGACATATGCATGCTACTGTGGCGCGGCGCCCGGCCGGCAGCAACTGGTGATTGCAGGCATTGCGCGACCAGGGTGCCAGAGCCACGAACCGCCGGGCAGTTCTCGCCCGCCAAGGGATGCGCTGATAACACCTGTCACCTCCTCGTTGCAGTTCGCCGTGGCAAGTTCGCTGCCTGTCGATACTGGCGAGGGAGGGCGACCACAAGCCTAGGCTTGTCGTGAGTTGCCGTGGCACAAATCCCGGGCGGGGTCACATCATGGCGAGGTGACCACGCCCGGAAGGTTGTGGCTCAGCCGCTGGCCAGCGTCACTTCGGTGCCATCGGGGCGCAGCACATGCGCCAGCAGCCGGGCGTGCGGGCTGTGGCGCAGTTTCAGCACCCCTTCCAGCCCACGTTCCGCCAGGGCGGCGCGGGCGGCCACGTCCTCCGGGTGCTCGGCTTCCAGCAGGCGCAGGCGGCATTTGGAATCATGCAGGCGCGAGGAGGCGCCATGTCCGTTCCACTGGATCAGCGCCGGGATCAGGTTGTCCATGTCCTGCTGTTGCGGCGGAAAGGCCATGCGCCAGTGCAGGTCGCCCCGGCGCATTTCCTTCACCTCGCCGCCGCGCGGCCCCAGCTTGGCGGTAATGGTATCCAGCGCAGCGGTGCGAGCCACCCAGGCCAGCAGGCGCGGCTCGGCCTCCAGCATGGTCTTCACCCCGGGGTTGTCGAGATCAAACGGGCGGGGATGCGGCGGGTTGGGCTGGCCCGGGTCGGGCGCGATGATTTCCATGTAGCAGGCCGGCCCCAGGCCCAGCAGCATGTTGTGGGTGCCAAAGCCCTCATGCACCCCGCCCTTCTGTGGGCTGACGCCCAGGTGCTGCAGCAGCCAGGCGGCGCCTGCCTCAAGGCTGCTGGCGCCCACCACGATGTGGTCGATCTCGGCCATTACTGAAACTCCCTTGGCCCCGGGGCGCGCCTTGCGGCGGGCCGCATACCGGGCCTTGCAGCGAATACCGTGCGTGGCCAGGCCGACTGATGCCCAGAGCACCATGCGCCCTGCCGGGCGCAAGTTGCTCTATAACCATTTGAGACTAGAGCAAGAAATCCATTCTGATGATTCCATCGGAATGGATGTTGCCCTAACCGCTGGCCGTGCCACCGGGGCATCATGCCAGCCCCTGCCATTTGGGTAATGCGCCACATCAATTCCATGCCATGCCGGCGCGCTATTCCGCGGCCGGCATGGCATGGCGGGGTTCAGCCGTTGCCGTTCAGGTATTCCATGGCCTTCAGCACGCCGCCTTCCTTGTGCGGCACGCCGGCGGCGCGCAGCCCCATCTCCACGCCACCCAGCGTGCCGATGAGGTTGAGCGGGCCGAAGTCACCCAGATGGCCGATGCGGAACACCTTGTCGTTCAACTGGCCCAGGCCATTGCCCAGGCTCATGTTGAACTTTTCCAGAATGGTGGCGCGCAGGGCGTTGGCGCTGTGGCCTTCCGGCAGGCGCACGGCGGTCAGCACGCTGGAATGGTCGCGCGGCTCGGCGCATTGCGTCTCCAGCCCCCATTGCCGCACGGCGCGGCGGGTGGCCTCGGCGTAGCGGTCATGCCGGGCGAACACATTCTGCAGCCCTTCCTCCAGCAGCATGTCCAGCGCCGTATCAAGCGCGTAGAGCAGGTTGGTCGCCGGGGTGGAGGGGAAGTAGCCGGTGGCGTTGCTGGCGATCATGGGCCGCCAGTCCCAGTAGCTGCGCGGGGTCTTGGCGCTCTCGGTCGCCTTCAGCGCCTTGGCCGAAACCGCGTTGAACGACAGGCCGGGCGGCAGCATCAGGCCCTTCTGGCTGCCGCTGATGGTGACATCCACGCCC